>JAJRDA010000010.1 GCA_028678665.1 Methanomicrobiales archaeon
AAAGGCGAAGGACGGGGAGCTCCCGGATCCCGTTGCTATCCAGGCCAGGGAACTCCTTGAAGGGATATCCTCACCGGGGGAGGGGCCGGGATGGGGCAGAGCCCCTCCCGCAAGAATCCCTGACAAGAAGAGGATATTCGATTCCTGATCCCGCCAATCCAGCACTTTCTCGGTTCCGGTCACTTGCCCCAGAAGGAGTTATCCTTCCGCCTGAGTGCTGCGAACTCGGCGAGAGCTTCCTTCAGGGACTGGCTCAGGTGCTCCAGCATTTCGTGCTCCATCACTTTCACGTGCCGTTCGGGGACGTCAACGTAGAGCTCATCGTGGACATTGATCTGCCGGCCCACCGTGGGGCCCTCGATGGAGATGGCCAGTTCCGCCCCGGCCTCCGCCTCGGCCACGGCCTCCTGCCGGAGCTGCATGGTCTTGAGGTGGCCGATCCGCCGGCCGTTTTTATCGGCCAGATCCACCCCGCTGCGCAGCTTCCCGGAGATCACCCGGACGCCCACCACCGCGGGATTGGACTGGCGGAAGACGCAGTGGGGCAGCAGCTGGATCTTCGCCGGGAGCACCACCTGCTCGAACTGCTGCCGGGCCTTCTTCTTCAGTTCCTCGTCCTTCCATGCCACGTAGTCGTTGATCAGCTGGTAGATGACGTTGCCCCGGAAGACCTTCACCCTCGCAAAGGAGGGGTCGTTCAGGAGCTCTGCGGCATCCGGAAGAAGGGGCGTATTGAAGCAGAGCATCACCGAGTGGAGGGGATCCTCGATGGTCTGGACCTCTACCAGGTCATGGCGGCTCACCGGTCCCACCTCTGCCTTCATGACACCGATGTGGTGTTCCTGCAGCTCCTTGGAGAGGGCTTCGAGGGCCCCGATGGTGTCGGCCTTGATGGTCACCCCCTCCTCGGAGAGGAGGACATGAATCTCCTCCATCTCCTGTCGCACCTGCTGGATCACCTGCTCCCGGTCGCCCCGGACGCCGTAGAGCGGGGATCCCGCGATGACGTCGTCCAGGCCGGGGGCGGAGACCTTGATACCGGCTGCCGCCACTACCTCCTTCACCCGGTCGAACCGGTCCTCGATCCGGATCTCCTTCATGGGACGGGGTTTCAAGAGCGACCTGACCTTCGTCTGCGTGACACCGTCGTGGGTGGCCACCACCACCTCGTCCCCGACCCGGAGGGTACCGTCAAAGAGGATCAGGTCCAGGGTCATCCCGAGGCCCCGCTCCTCCTTCACCTCCAGGACGGTACCCCGTGCGCCTCCCTCGGCAGAGAAGGCCAGGTCCCCCTTCAGGAACCGCTGGGCGAGCCCGACGAGCACCATCAGGAGGTCCCCGATCCCCTCGCCGGTGTGGGCGCTCACCGGGACGATGGCCACGGTCCGCTGGAAATCGGTGACCCGGTCAAACCGTTCCGATGCGAAACCGGTCTCCGCCAGGGTCCCCACGATCTCGTACATCTTGTGTTCCAGCGTGGACCGGGAACGTTCCCCCTGCTGCTCGTAGGATTTCAGGAAGGTGGCCTTCTCCTGGACCCGCCACCCGTGGATGCGGTCGATCTTGGTGGCAGCCACCACGAAGGGGGTCCGGTACTGGCGGAGGATCTGCACCGCCTCCCTTGTCTGGGGCTGGAATCCCTCGTTGATATCCACCACGAGGATGGCCAGTTCGGCGAGGGCCCCGCCCCGGGCCCGTAAGGTGGTGAAGGCATGGTGGCCGGGCGTATCGATGAAGAGGAGCCCTGGCACGTCGATGACCGCTTTCCCCGAGGTCCCTGCCATGGAGAGAATGCTCTCAATCGGAACCAGCGTTGCGCCGATGTGCTGGGTGATGGCCCCTGCCTCGTGGTCCACCACCGAGGAACCCCGGATCCGGTCCAGGAGCGACGTTTTGCCATGGTCCACGTGGCCCAGGACACAGACAATGGGAGTGCGGATCTTTGGTGTGTCGGCCATCGTATCCCTCCCCCACAGAAATGCTCCGGCGGCAGTCCGGGGTACCGGCACTGCAATATCATTACTCTCGCACTGCCTACATAAGGGTGACTCAGGCAGGTGGGGAGACCGGTGATGTGGCAGGGGGGTGAGGGGGGAGGGGTCATCCCTCCGGTGGCCACTCACCCGAGGGATTATGGGCGGTCCTCCCGCCTGTCCGGTACCTCATCCCGCGGTTCGTCCGTCGACACCGTCCATTCCCGGGGTGAGGGATATCTTAATCAGATTCCATTTCCTATAGTGTTGAGTCATCCTGCCGGGGTGGGGTAGCTGGTTATCCTAGGGGACTGTGGATCCCCCGACCCGGGTTCGAATCTCGGCCCCGGCCTCCTGAAACACCTGTTTTTCCATTCATTCCCTGGAAAGCACTTCCCCCATGTGAGGTCGTTCGTAAGGTCGCTCATCCCGAAGATCAGACTATCCTCATGGGGGTGGGACCGGGAGGGGGTCTCCCCCTCCCGCTGAGCATGGCAGGACCGGCGGGATTATCACATCAGGATGCTCCTTTGTTCAACACAAGGAACGACGACGGGGACGCTCCAGGGGGAACCTGCGGTTCCCCCGCCGCGTGGGCGCCCCCTCCCCTGCTGAAGATGGTTCGCCACGTCGGTTTCACTGGAGAAGCGCTTCTCCTCCCATGGATGCTGAACGCCCCGTGGACCGGACCGCAAAACACTATCCTGCGGGGATCAGTCTGATCCTCCCGGTCACCCTTTTCCCCGCCGCTCCAGCGCCCGGAGCAGGAGCTCCCCGCCCTGCTCCCCCACGGTCTTCTGGGAGCCGTGCATGACATCGACATGGTCGATCCCGAGCATTGCGGCGAGGGGCCGCTCCCGCATGCCGCCGATGAGGAGGTCCACAGCGAGTCCGGTGAGGCGGGCTGTCATCTCCTCCTGCAGGGGATCGGCCAGCACCACGCATCCGGGCCCGGCCGCCTCCTCCACCTTCCGGACGCTCTCCGGGTCCCCCTCCACCGCGACGAGCACCGGCGGGTTTCCCGCCCCCCGGAGGAACCGGGCCACCGCCACCGCCCGGGTGGGGCCGCCCACGATGGCCACCCGGCGGGCCGTCTCCTCGCGGCAGGCCTCCCGTTCCGGCACCCCTGCAGGGGACGGCCTCTCCCCGATCCCCAGCGCCTCCGTGACCTGCGAGAGGAACCGCTGCGTCCCCTCCCGCCCGAGGGGGAACTCCACGGTGATCCACGGCGTCCCGCACCGCCTTTCCAGCACTTCCGCCGCGTCCCGCCCGGTGGTCTCGCAGACCACGACGTTGAGGGCTGCCTGCCCCAGCCCTTCCAGTTCCCTGAGAGTGGCACCCGCCGTGAGAACGCCGGGTACGTGCACGCCAACGGAGGCCAGGAGCCGCTTCAGCTCTGCGAGATCCGGACCGCTCCGGAGGAGACCTATCAGGTTCACGGAACCTGGGATCACCTCCGCATCCGGGTGGACCAGCACCTCGGCGAGCCGCGCCAGGGCCTCACGGGTGCCGGTCCGGTGGTCCCCCTCGAACCCCCCGCCGGAGAGGCTGACCACCCGGGCCCGGGTCCTGGCCTCGCGGCTGGCCCCCTCCACGTCCTCGCCGATGATGCCCGAGGCGCAGCAGGAGAGGACGAAGATGATGTCGGGGGAGAGGTCCCGGTCCAGGGTCTCGATGGCAGCCACCAGTTTCCGTTCGGCCCCGAAGACCACGTCGTGCTCGTCCAGGGCAGTGGTGGTGATCCGGGAGGGGCGGTCCCCCCGCATCCCCAGGATGTAGTTGATGTGGTACACGCACCCCCGGGGGCCGTGGACCAGGATGGCGGAGTTCCGGATGGTGCCGATGGCCCGGATGGTGCCAAAGAGCCTGCAGGTCGCCCGGGGGATCTCCACTGACGGATTTTCCATGGTATTCCTTCTCCTCACCGGAGCACTCCAGTACCCCCCTGCGATGCACTCCAGTGATCAAAAGGCGGGAACGGGAGATAATGCCATCGCAGGTTCGGGGAACGTCAGGGAGCGGGAACCTTTACCCGTCTTCTCCATGAGAGGGCTGCCCCGGCCAGGGAGAGGACCAGAAAGATCGCGAAGATCAGGCGGATGGCAGCCATGAGTTCCGGGTACAGGGACAGTTCGATAGGCTGCTGTCCCAGGTACATGGCAAACGTCACCATCACGACGCCCATGGAGAAGGCCATGCCCATGTCCCGGCTGGTGGAGAGCATCGCCGAGGCAATCCCGTACTGGCTCCTCTCAACCGAGGACATGACGGCATTCGTGTTGGGCGCCGAGAAGAAGGCGAGGCCGCACCCCAGGATCATGAGGAGTGCCATCACCACCGCCATGGGAGTTGCCGGAGAGAGGAACGTAAACCCCAGCAGGCTCACCGCCGAGACGATCATGCCGGTCGAGGCCAGCACCGCAGGTTCGATACGGTCCGAGAGCCGCCCGGCGATGGGGGAGCAGATTACCTGCACCAGCGGCTGGAGAAAGAGGATCGACCCGGCCGCTGCAGGCTCCAGACCCCGGATGTACTGGAGGTAGAGGCTGGTGAGGAGGGCCACCGCAAAGGTGGCCGCGTAGTTGATGAGGGCTGCCGCGTTGGAGTAAGTGAACATCCGGTTCTTCCGGAGGAGATCCAGCGGGATCAGGGGGGCCGTGGCGGTCCGCTCCACCCGGGCCAGGAGGGGAATGAGTACCGCCGCCGCGGCCAGGAAGAGGATGGCACTGAGTGAGGGCATCCGGGAGAGCCCAAGGAAGAGCGCCAGCAGGATCCCGGTGGTGAGGGCCGCACCGGGAAGGTCCAGCCCCCCGCGGCAGGCCTCGTTCAGGTATGCAGGGATCCGGTGGAAGGTGGCCATGACGATGCCGGCAATGACCAGGGTGACGGCAAAGATCGATCTCCAGCCGAAGTACTGGGTGAGGACACCGCCCAGGAACGGCCCCAGCGAGAGGCCGACATAGACGGCGGTGACATTGATCCCCAGGGCCCGGCCCCGTTCGCCCGCCGGGTACAGGTCCGAGATGATGGCGGTGATGGTGGAGAAGACCATGGCCGAGCCGATCCCCTGGATGAACCGCAGGAAGAGCAGCGCGAAGACGGAGGGAATGAAGACGATGAACGCCGTAGCCGCGGTGTAAATCACGACGCCCGCCTTGAAGACCGAGACCCGGCCGTAGCAGTCCCCGAGCCTCCCTGCCGGAAGCATGAAGATGAGCATCGAGAGCAGGTAGGCGCTGGGGACCCAGGAGAGTGTCACTGCACCCACCGAGAACTCCTCGGCGATCAGGGGCAGGGCCAGGTCGATGGAGGAGCCGGTGAAGGGGTTCAGGAACGCGGCCATCGTGAGGATGACAAGAGTGATCGTCCTCGTACGGGTATCCGGCTGCGGATGGTACACCGGGACTTCCTGAGGGTCCATCTCCTCAGCGTTCTCCCCCGGGTGTAATAGGTTCTGCCGTTGCCCCCGGGGATCTCTCCGTCGCCTGTGGATGTTATCCCTCGTACCACGGTGATGTCCTGTCTCTTGGTACTACTCACGGGACGCTCTCGGGGGCTCACCGCCCCCGCCGCGTGGGCACCCCCCGCCGGGATTCCGGGAGCCGGTGATCGATCCTGTACCACCGACCGATGTGGCGGGACATCCTCACGGGGGAGGGGCCGGGAGGGGGCCTGCCCCCTCCCGCACCATGTCCTGAACCAGCCTGTGAGTGAGATCAGGAGAATTCGCCGATCCTTCCCCATACACATGGAGGGAGGGCGCCCACCCATCCAGGAACCTTTCAGCTCTCCAGCTGGGCCTCTCTTCCAATCCGCTCCGCGTAACGGTGGGTGACGGCGGCCAGGGCAAGGGAAGCGGCTCCCACGATCCCCAGGGTGCCCGCGAGATCCATGCCGGAGGATCCGGACACCGCCCTCACGATGACGTTCAGGGGGTTGCCCGGGAGCGCGATGACCACCAGGATCACGACAACGAGGGCTGTCGAGTAGATGAACTGGGCGGCGGTCCGTTCCCGGTAGTGGAGCGCTGTCAGGGCCGAGAGGAGGATCAGGGCCAGGGAGGAGAGGGAGACCAGGAGCAGGACGGGCAGGAGGTTTGCCACCGGTATGCCGTTGGCCGCGAGCAGGAGGAGCCATGCCCCCGCCTGGACCGGTACCAGGAGCTCGCAGGCCAGCACCTTGCCCCACACCACCTCGGTGAAGGAGACGGGTGTGGAGACCAGGGTCTCCAGGGTGTGGTGCTGGTACTCCTCGGTGATCATGTCGATGATCAGGGAGGAGGCGATGATGGCGGGCATGAAGACGAGGAGCGGGATGAGGAGGCCGTACACGAACTCGTAGAATCCTTCGCTCCGCGGCCCTGCCGGGAACCGGACATCCCGGGGCGTTGCCGAGAGGCGGGTCTCCCGCACCTCCCGCAGTTCCTTCTCGTATTCCAGGAGCACCTCCTTCAGCTTCACCTGCACGACGGCCGTCTGGATATCGTTCTGCAGGGTATAGAGGGTCACCTGCACGGGCTCCTGTGCATCGGGCGGCGTCGGTGGGACATAGATCACGGCGGCCAGCTTCCGCTCCTCCAGCGCCGCGATACCGGTGGAGAGATCCATCCGGTACACCTGGAAATCGGCCCGCTCCCCCAGGAGATGGTCCAGCGTGGAGCTGGACCCGGCAAGGGCTATCCCGTACCGGACCCGGGTGGCGGTGGAGAGAGAGGAGGGGTCGTACATGGAGGTGAGCCCCACCATGAGAAACGACGAGAACATGGCCACGAAGAGCTGGAGGAGGACGGCGAGGAGGATCGTCTTCTCGTGGTTCAGGCCGAAAAACTCCTTCTTCGCGATGATGCCGACGTGGCGGGCGTTCATGGCATCCACCCCAGGATGAAGTACAGGTTGTAGAGGCCGTGGATCACCGTCGCAGCCAGGAGGCCGGGGAGATACCACCGTTTCCCGCCGGCCCGCAGCATAAGGGAGACCGTGAGAACTCCGGTGATGTGGAGGAGGAGGGGCAGCCAGAGGAGGAGGATCCCCTGCTGCAGAAAGAGGACGGAGCCAAAGACCGATTCGGTGATCTGGGTGAGCATGACGAAGAGGAAGAGCTTCTCGCCCACGAGAAATCCGGCACCGGTTGCCACGGAGGCCAGGACCAGGGTCTTTGCACCGGGGCGGGCATCGCCTTCAAAGAAGAGGGTGTACACGCCGATGGATTTGGCGAACTCCTCGATGAACGCCGCGGAACCGATCAGGAGGAGGAGGGACCAGGGCAGGGGCAGGTTGAAGAAGAGGACGAGGGCCATCATCTGGACCATGAAGATGAACGGGATCAGGAACACGTTCATGAGAAAGACAGAGCGGAACGGATGTTCCCGGGAGAGGGTGGCGGCAACGAACTCCCGCGCCCGGGAAAAGAAGGGCAGCTCGGAGAAGAGCCGCTCGGCAGTGAAGTTGACGGTGCCGGCATAGAACAGCACGCCGGAGGTCAGCCAGAAGAGGGCCGTCGAGTACAGGTACTGGCCTGCGGTGAACCCCTCTCCCTGGAGTTCCAGCACGATGAGGGTGAGGGGGGAGATGAGGGAGATGACGTGCACCTGGGCAAAGATGGAGGGGAAGAAGAGGTACGTGGTGGCCACCGTGGAGAAGAAGATGGAGATGAATGAGAGCTCCTTGAAGGACCGGGAGAGCATGCCGATGAGGAGGGCAGCGGCGAGGAAGAAGAGGATCACAGGGATGAGGGGGAGGAGCACGGTGAGGGGCGCCCCCGAGGCCAGGATCACCGCCGCGGAGATGCCCACCATGCCCAGCAGGTAGGGGAGCATCTTCCCGAGAATGATGACGGACGGGGCCACGGGGCTCGCGAGGAGCACCTCCCCTTTCCGCTCGATCCGCTCGTGCATGACAGACATCATGAAGAACTGGGAGGTGAAGTAGAGGGGAAAGATGAAGGCAAAGACAAAGATGATGGAGTCAAAGGGCAGGGGTGGCGAGAGCTGGGAGGGGGTACGGAAGGTGAGGTTCCCCGGTTCCTGGGAAAGGAGCCCGGTATAGCGGGTGATCTGATCGGGTGTCCCTTCTTCCTGCAGGAGTCCTTCCCGGAGTGCCTCCTCGGGGACCGGGAGCTGCGGTGCCGGGGTGGCCACCTCCGCCACCGGCCCTTCGGGTACCGGGGGCTCCCCGGAGCGCTGCCGCACGGACAGGTACTGGCCGCTCTCGGTCGCCTCAAAGGAGAGCTCGCTCTTCACGTCCTGCAGGTCGATCCAGAGGGGGTAGGCGGCAAAGAGGTCCTCCTCCCGGTTGTACACCGACGACATGTACTGGCGGTAATCCCGCTCCAGTGTCTTCTGCGCCGCCCGGCCCCGATCGGTCCGGGGCAGGAGAACCTGCCCCTCCACGATCACCAGGTCGTAGGATCCCCGGTCCGCCAGGAGGGCGTCGCCCTCTGCAGAGAAGACCCGGAACCGGGTGTCTCCTCCCAGGATCACGGCGAGGCCGGGATCGTCGATCCCCAGGGTGTAGATCCCGTCCTGCAGGTGCATACCGCTCCGGGCGGTGAAACCGGTGGCGAGGAAAAGGAGGAGGAAGAGGACCACCGCCACCGGGAGGACGTTTCGCCCCAGGGTCGTGAAGGAACGCTTCACTTCCCAGCGGGCAATCGTGAGGACAGAGGCGAAAATTCCCATGATAACCGGATTGCTTCCCTAAAATCCCTGTGATCAGCTGAGAATCTATTTCTCTCAATGCGAGAAATAATTACTGCATCCATGATCCAGGCGAGGGGTATCACCAAGCGCTACAACGGCTTTCTCGCCCTTGACGGCATCGACATCGACCTGGAGGATACCCGGATTTTCGGGGTTATCGGGCACAACGGCGCGGGCAAGACCACGCTGCTCCGGATCATGTCCGGGCTCATCGCCCCCACCTCCGGATCCCTCTCCATCGGGGGCATCGATGTGGTGGCCGAACCGCTGCGGCTGAAGCGGATGCTGGGCTACCTGCCCGAGGAGTCCCACCTGTACGACACCATGACGGTGCCCTCCTACCTCCAGTTCTTCGGCGAAATCTACGGCCTGGACCGATCTCGCATCGAGGGGAGGTCGAGGGAACTGCTGCAGGCGCTCTCCCTGGAGGACGGGGGGAAGAAGATCGGGGAGCTCTCCAAGGGGATGAAGCGGAAGACCGCCATCGCCCGGTCCCTGCTCCACGACCCCTCCCTCCTGATCTACGATGAACCGTCGTCAGGCCTGGACCCGATGACCTCCCGGTACATCATCGATTTTCTGAAGGGTCTCCGCCAGCAGGAGAAGACGATCATCTTCTCAGCCCACAACCTCTTTCAGGTGGAGGAGATCTGCGACCGGGTCATGATCCTCAGGCGGGGGAAGCAGGTGGCCTGCGGTACCATGCAGGAGCTCCGTGAGATGTTTGGCACCATCACCTACTCCGCCTACTTCTCCATCGACGATATCGGCCGGCTCGGGAAGCATCTCAACTACCGGAGGGAGGGGGCCTTCTACGTGCTGGACGGTCTGGACATCCACGAGATGAACGAGGTGACGACGGCCCTCCCCTCCATCGGGGGCCGGGTGGAGAGGATCGAGTCCCGCTATCCGACGCTGGAAGAGATGCTCGTGAAAATCGGCAAGTGAGCGGGACTCCCGGAATTCGGTATCTGGCGGTTTCTGGGATATGGTGCGGGAGGGGGCTTGCCCCCTCCCGGACCCTCCCCCGGTGAGGATGGACCACCACGCAGGTCAGTGGGACAGGATGGATCCCCCGTTCCTGGAACACCGGCGGGGGTGCCCACGCGGCGGGGGCGGAGCCTCGGCGGAGCCACCGAGAGCGTCCCACCAGTACGCGAAATATTGAAGACACCGACACCAGGCGGTGAAGAGGACCATCCCCTAGAGTCGCGGCGAAGGCGGGAAAACCAAGAAGGGAGCGGGCCTGAAGGGATTCGAACCCCTGGCCTATGGATTAAGAGTCCATCGCTCTACCTGACTAAGCTACAGGCCCATGAAATGACCTAAGATTCTGGTTGGTTCCCGGTATTAATAGTTACGGAATCCCTTATTACGGGGGAACATCCATCTCATGTACATATGGCCGAAGCGGTGCGCCAGCGGAAGAGGAAGGAAGCGGTCGAAGCCCCGCCACGGGAGCTCCAGACCTCGCAGCGGGCACGGAAGCTCCGCGACCTGCTGGCCGGATGGAAAGGCACACTCGGCATCGTCACCCACACCAACCCGGACCCGGACTCCATCTCCTCGGCCATGGCGCTTTCGGCCATCGCCGCCGACGCGAGCAATAACCGGCTCAAATGCCGGATCCTGTACGGCGGCAACATCGGGCATCAGGAAAACCGGGCCTTCGTCAACCTGCTGGATATCAGCATGGAGCGTATCACGCCCCAGGTGTTGAAGGAGTGCACCTATCTCGCCCTGGTGGACTCCTCGGTGCCCGGGGTCAACAACGAGCTGCCGAAGAACACCCCGGTCCACCTGGTCATCGACCACCACAAGAACGGTGAATCCCAGGAGGTGAAGGCCGACTTTTCCGATGTGCGCAACGACATCGGGGCCACCGCCTCGATCCTGGTCCAGTACCTGAAGGAGCTGGGGCTCACCGTCAACACCAAGGTGGCCACCGCACTCCTCTACGGGATCCGGGCCGACACCCGGGACTTCCGGAGGAACGTGACCCCCGCAGACCTGACCTATGCCGCCTACCTCCTCCCCCTGACGGACCTGGATCTCCTGGAGAAGATCACCTCCCCGGCCATCTCCCAGGAGACACTGGACGTGCTGAGCAATGCCATCCGGAACCGGAAGATCCGCAGCGGTTACCTTTTCTCCACGGTCGGGTTCGTCCGGAACCGGGATGCCCTCCCCCAGGCCGCCGATCTCCTCATCAACCTGGAGGGAGTGAACACCGTCCTCGTCTGCGGGATCGGGGACTCCTCCATCTACATCTCGGCCCGGAACAAGGACATCCGTCTCCATCTTGGCAATGTGCTGTCGGAGGCCTTTGGCGATATCGGGGATGCAGGAGGGCACCCCAACATGGCCGCCGCCACGATCCCCCTCACCTACTTCTCCCTGGTGAAAACCAAGGAGGATCTCCTGACCCTCGTGCTGGACCCCATCCTGCGCAAGTTCATGCGGGTCGTGGGCCTGGAGAAAGAAGAGCACCATGAAATTTTCGAAGTTTGAGGAGTGGGAGCCCTACTACCAGCAGATCCTCGGGGACTTCGGGTTCGACCGGGCCGCTGACGAGGAGGCGGCCCGTGTCCTGGACCGGCTCCTGCCTGCCGATTCCCTCTCCCTGCTGGAAGCCGCGATCCGGGGGAAGGCCGTCACTGTCTGCGGGAATGCCCCGTCCCTGGACCGGGACCTGGACCGATTGACCGGCGTTGTCCTGGCAGCGGACAGGGCGGCAGACCGCCTCTTCCGGCAGGGGATCCGCCCGGCTGCCATCGCCACCGACCTGGACGGGGCCACGGAGGAGTTCGTGGAGATGAACCGGAGGGGCACCGTTGTCGTGATCCATGCCCACGGCGACAACATCCCCCTCCTCCGCCGGTGGGTCCCCCACTTCCCCGGGCCGCTCGTCGGGACCACCCAGGCCCGTCCCGTCGGCCGGATCCACAACTTCGGGGGCTTCTCTGATGGCGACCGCGCGGTCTACCTGGCCCATGCCCTGGGAGCCTTCCCGGTCACCCTGGCCGGGTTCGACCTGGATGACCCGCACGTGGGCCCGGTGAAGCGTCGGAAGCTCCGCTGGGCCCGCCGTCTCCTGGCCCTCATCGGCCATGACCTCTAGCGCGGTGATCCTGGACGGGTACGTGGATGAGCCTGCGTGCCTGGGGGTCCCGCCGTACCTCTCCCCGTACATCCGCACCTGTGCCGGCGTACTCTTCGGCCGGGATTACGAGGTACGGTACCTGACCATCGACGGGCTGCGGCAGGATTCCGGGCTTCTCTCTGTCATCGACCGGGCCGACCTCGTGCTCGTGATCGCGGGGCTGACGGTGCCGGGGAAGTACCTGGGGGGGACACCGGCCACGCTCGCGGAGGTGGAGCAGGTGGGGGCCCGGCTCCGTGACCCGGTGGCGGTGCTGGGGTGCCCGGTCCTCTTCGGCTCGTCACCGGGCGGCGGGAGGAAGGCCACCCGGCGGGAGATCGCCGGCTACGATGTCCTCCTCTCCGGAAGCCCCGCCGAAGCGTTGTCTTCCTGGCTGGACGGCGGAGAACCCTCGGGCCGGGGGGACTACGGGAAGAGCGACCGGTGGGCCGTTGCAGGGGCTCCGGTGATCCGCCAGCACCCGGACTATCCCCGGGTCATGTGCGAACTGGAGACCGGCACCGGCTGCCACCGCTCGGTCACCGGCGGGTGCTCCTTCTGCACCGAGCCCTTCTACGGGCCGCCCCGGTTCCGGGCCCCTTCTGCCGTTGCGGAAGAGGTGGGGGCACTCCACCGGGAAGGTGCCCGCCACTTCCGGCTGGGGCGCCAGGCCGATCTCCTCACGTACGGGGTCCCGCCGGGAGAGGAGTTCCCCCGGCCGGATCCCGGGATGCTGGAGCGGCTCTTCTCCGGGATCCGGGCGCAGGCCCCGGACCTCTCCACCCTCCACATTGACAACGTGAACCCGGGGACCATCGCCCGCCATGAAGAAGCGTCCGCGGAAGCTCTCCGGGTGATCGTGCACCACCATACCCCTGGCGACGTGGCCGCGTTCGGCATGGAGACCGCGGACCCGGAGGTGGTGGCCCGGAACAACCTGAAGGCCATGCCCGGCGAGGTGATGCGGGCTATCGACGTGGTGAACCGGGTGGGGGCACAGCGCCGGGACGGGATCCCGGAGCTCCTCCCGGGCCTGAACTTTGTTGCCGGTCTCGCCGGGGAGACAAGAGAGACCTTTGCCCTGAACCGGGCGTTCCTCTCTCTCGTCCTGGGCCGGGGCCTGATGGTGCGGCGGGTGAACCTCCGGCAGCTGATGCCGTTCCCCGGCACCCGGGCGTACGAACACCACACCCTGGGGAAGCATGACCGGGAGTTCCGCCGGTTCAAAGAGTGGGTCCGGAAGGAGTTCGACCTTCCCATGGTCTCCCGGGTCTTCCCCGCCGGGACCGTGATCCGTTCGGTGGAAGTGGAGGTGGCAGGCCCCACCTCCTTCGGGAGGCCCATGGGGTCCTATCCCATTCTCGTAGGGATCCCCCTTTCCCTGGCGGAGGGGGAGGTTCTGGACGCGGTGGTGGTCGACTGGGGGATGCGATCGGTCACCGCCCTCCCCGTGCCAGTCGACGTCAACCATCTTCCGATCAAGGCGCTGCGCTGGCTCCCGGGCGTGGGGAAGAAGCGGGCAGCTGCCATTGCGGCGGCACGCCCGTTCCGGTCAAAAGAGGAGTTCCGGCTGGTAGCGGGGATAACTCCACTCGAAGGCTTCCTCGCGTTCCGGCCCTAGATCTCGCGGAGCTCCATCACCCGCAGGATATCAGTGCGGGTCACGATGCCGGCGAGGATGGATCCTTCCACAATGGGGATCCGCCCGATCCCCTGCTGGGTCATCAGCCGGAAGGCAGCGGTAAGGAGGGCGTCCGGCGGGAGGGTGACGAGGGTCCGGGTCATGATGTCCCGCACCTGCCTGGCATCCCGGTCTATCTCCGGCGTGCGGTGGACATCGTCCAGGGTCACCATGCCGGTGAGCACCCCCTGGTCCACCACCGGGAAGGCCAGGTGCTTGGTGGCGTACATCATCCGGATCAGTTCCGGTACCGGGGTCGTGGGGGAGACGGTGATGACCTCCCGGGCCATCACGTCGCTCACCCGGAGATCCTTCAGGAGCACATTGTACCGGACCATCATGGACTCCTGATCGGCCCCGATATAGATGAAGAATGCGATGATGATGAGGATGGGATTGAAGACGAGGAGGACCCCGAAGAGGCCCATGAGGACGGCAAAGGCCTTGCCGATGTCGGCCGCGATCTTCGTGGCCCGGGCCAGGGGCATCCGGGTGGCGAGCCATGCCCGGAGCACCCGTCCCCCGTCCATGGGGAATGCCGGGATCAGGTTGAAGGCAAAGAGCATGACGTTCAGAATCCCCAGGTAGCCCAGCACGAAGATGGATGCCCCGGCGAGGGGCGGGGAGATGGCGGTGGCATTCACCAGGTATACCATGAGCCCGAAGAGGATGCCCAGGGCCAGGCTGGTCAGGGGGCCTGCAAGGGCCATCGGCAGTTCGTGCCGGGGCTCCGGCAGGTCGTCCTCGATGGAGGAGACTCCTCCCAGGATCAGCAGGGTAATGGAGTGGATCCGGATCCCGTGCCTGAGGGCCAGCAGGGAGTGGGCCAGCTCGTGGATGAAGACCCCGAAGAAGAGGCCCAGGGCCACCCCCACCCCCACCAGGTAGGGGATAAACTCCGCCCCCAGGAGGGACGTGTCAATGGAGATCGTGGGAAGGAATCCGAAGATCCCTGATGCAAGATTGAAGAATCCCTCGATCACCCGGGCCGTCAGCTCCACGTCCCTCCCTATCAGCCAGGCAAAGAGGGGGATGGCGAGGAGGAAGGTGATATGGAGTTTCACCGGGATGCCAAAGATCTTCCCGATGGCGAGGGACCCGTTCATGAGGATACGTATCTTTTTAATGTTATAGAATCTATCTTGCTCTGATAGGGATGATCACGCAGATTACCGAGCTTTTCGGGCTTTCCGTGTACACCGACAAGGCAGCCTACGTCGGGGATGTGGAGGACGTGGTGATTGATGTGGATGCAAAGAAGATCGACTCGCTGGCCATCGGCAACCTGAACCCGGATTTTGTGGACATCAAGGGGTTCAAGGGTATCAAGGTGCCCTTCCGGATCATCAAGTCCATCGGTGACATCATCGTCATCCGCCACCTCTCCGGCTCCTTTGCGGCCCAGAAGGAGATATA
This sequence comes from Methanomicrobiales archaeon, assembly GCA_028678665.1. Classification (GTDB taxonomy): domain Archaea; phylum Halobacteriota; class Methanomicrobia; order Methanomicrobiales; family JACTUA01; genus JAJRCY01. The sequence goes on from JAJRDA010000010.1 coordinate 14,910, forward strand.
ACGGGCGGGGTCCTCTCGGGTTCCCCAGTTTTCTGCCCCCCACCCTCCCATGGAATCACGGGAGATCTTTTCCGGCCTCGCGACCATCCCCCCGGTCTTCCTGCGCCTCGACGGCAGGGCCTTCCACCGCCTTGCCCGTTCCCTCGATCTCACCCGCCCCTTTGATCCCCGCTTCTGCCGGGCCATGGCCGAGGTCTCGGAACGGCTCGTCGCCGAAAGCGGGCTCTCCCCCCTCTTCGCGTACACGTTCTCGGACGAGATCAGCCTCTACTTTGCCACGCTCCCCTTCAGCGGCCGGGTGGAGAAGCTGGATTCTGTCGCCGCCTCCTATGCGGCGAGCAGCCTCACGCTGGTCCTCGCGACTTCCGAACCCCTGGCCTTCGACGCCCGGGTCGTGCAGGCTTCCCCCGACTACGCGGAGACGTACCTGCAGGAGCGGCAGGCAGAGGCGTGGCGGAACCACATGAACGCCTGGTGCCAGGAGACGCTGGTCCGGGAAGGGATGGATCCCCGGAAGGCAGCCGATTCCCTGAAAGGCCTCCCGTCCGAAGCCCTCCACGAGATGATGTTCTCCCGGGGCGTGAACCTGGCGAAGACCCCGGCGTGGCAGCGGCGGGGGGTGCTCGTGTACCGGAAAGAGGAGGAGAGGGCAGGATACAACCCGGTCACCGGGGAGGACGTGGCGGCCCTCCGCAGGGTGGTGCGGGTGGATCCGGACCCGCCCCTCTTCACTGCACCCGAAGGGCTCGCCCTGATCCGGTCACTGGTCCGGGGCCAGTGTCCTTGATCCGGTCACCGGTCCGGGACCAGTGTCCTTGATCCTGTCACCGGTCCGGGGCCCGTGAGATGGCGGTCCGGAGGGGTACCCCCTCCACGTCCCATTCGGCCTCGGCCATCCATCGCCCTCCGGCGGCAGGGGATCCCCCGGCGGGGCCGGCGAGGGCCAGCACTCTCGCCCGCACCTCGTCCCGGATCACCGCCTCCCACGTCCCCTTGAGAAGATCCGCCACCCGAAGATCCCCCACTTCCACCCGGGCCACGATGAAATCCTCGACGGCCAGGTCGGCCTGGCGGCGCATCTCCTGCAGCCTCCGGATCACCTCCCGGGCATACCCCTCCGCCTCCAGCCCGGGGTTCAGGGCGACATCCACGTACACCGTGCCATCCGGCATCGGTGCGGCGAAGATCCCCTCCGGCATCCGCTCGTGGAAGGTGAGCATGGCGCCGGCCACTTCGTACCGGTGTCCCCCGCCCTCGAGCACCGCCTTCCCGCTCTTCGCAATCTCGTGCCGGAGCCGGTCCGCGTCCGCTGCGAGGACCAGCTCCCTGACCCGGGGGGCATCCTTCCCGAAGGCGGGGCCAACGGCCTTCATCACCGGCTCGGCCCTGCGGCCGATCCGGTCCCAGGTGCCCTCGACGACCAGTACCTTCCGGCTGTTGGCCCTGGCCCGGCAGATGGATGCCAGCATGCCGATGGCCTCCACCACCTTCGGGGATGTGGTGGCCACGACCACCTCGGCCACCGGCCAGCGGAGCTTCCGCTTCCCTGCCTGGCGGGCGTTGGCCACCGCGTCGTCAAAGGCCCGCACCACCTCCATGGCCGACTCCAGCGCCGGGTCCAGGAGCCGGTCGTCCCCTGTCGGCCAGTCCAGCATGTGCACCGAGGGGGGATCCCCCGCTGCCTTCAGGTTCTGGTACAGGTACTCGGCCAGGTAAGGGGTGAAGGGGGAGAGGAGCTGGATCAGCCGCCGGAGCACGTGGTACAGGGTATCGTAGGCGTCCTGCTTCTCCTGTGCCTCCCCCTCCAGCCACATCCGGTGCCGGACCAGCTGGACGTACCAGCGGGAGAGGTCCTGGAGCACGAATTCCTGCACGGCCCGGGTGGCACGGTGGAGCTGGCAGCCTGCCATGGCCGCCTCCACCTCCCGTGCAAGGGAGGTGACCCGGGAGAGGATCCACCGGTCCTCGGCCGCCAGGTTCTGGACCCGGTCCCGGATCGGGCCGGGGTCCCACCCCGCCGGTCCCCCGGCGGGTGTGTACCGGTCCAGGATCATGTAGGGGAGCGGGAACCGGTACACGTTCCAGAGGATGGAGAGGGCCCGCTGCACGGTCTTCACCCCCTCCCAGTTGAACTTCAGGTCATCCCAGGGGGCGTTCGCAGAGAGGATGTAGAGCCGGAGGATATCCACGCCGTAGTTTCGGATCACCTCCTCGGGAGCGACCACGTTCCCCAGGCTCTTCGACATCTTCCTCCCCTCTGCGTCCAGCGCAAACCCGTGCATGAGCACGCTCCGGTACGGGGCCCGGTGGAAGGCGATGGTGGAGGCCCCCAGCTGGGAGTAGAACCAGCCCCGGGTCTGGTCCTGCCCCTCGGTGATGAAGTCGGCGGGCCAGTAGGTGTCGAACTCCTCCCTGCGCCGGGGGAACCCCAGGGTACCCCAGGACGCCACTGCGGAATCGAACCAGACGTCGAAAATGTCCTCGACCCGCCGCATGGTGCCTCCACAGGCGCAGGGGAATGTGATCCCGTCAACATAGGGCCGGTGGGGATCCGCCACCTTTGTCCCGGCAAGGGCCTCCAGCTCCGCGATGGTGCCCACGACCCGGTGGGCCCCGCAGGCCCGGCAGGTCCAGATGGGGAGGGGGATCCCCCAGTAGCGCTGCCGGGAGATGCACCAGTCCCGGGCCTCCTTCAGCCAGTCATGGAACCGTGCCGACCCCGCCCACTCCGGGTACCAGGTGACCCCCTTGATCTCTTCGAGCATCGCGTCCCGGAGCTCCGAGGCTTTCAGGAACCACTGCTCCGTGGCCCGGTAGATGATGGGGGTCTTGCACCGCCAGCAGTGGCCGTAGCGGTGGGTCACCTCGCCCCGGGAGAGGAGGGCGTCCCCCAGGTCCGCGAGGACGACGGTGTTCGCGTCACGGACATGCATCCCCCGGTAGCTGCCCCCCTCATCCGTGAAGCGACCGGCCGGATCCACCGGGCAGAAGACCGGCAGGTGCTCCCGGATCCCCAGCAGGTAATCGTCCCAGCCGTGGCCGGGGGCGATGTGGACGATCCCGGTGTTCTCGATGGCGACAAAGTCCGCCCCCACGACCCGGTGGCGGTGGGATGCCTGGAACGGCACCCGTGACGCCAGGGGGGAGAGGTACTCCATCCCCACGAGATCGGAGCCGAGCCGTTTGTCCAGGACCGTGAAGTCCCTGTATCTCCCCTTCCTGAGGACAAGGTCCAGGAGGTCATCCGCGATCCAGAGGGTCTCCTCCACCCCGTCCTTCTTCGCCCGCACCTTCGCGTAGATCACCTGGGGGTGGACGGCGGCGGCCACGTTGGCCGGAAGCGTCCAGGGGGTCGTCGTCCAGATCACCAGGTACTCGCCCTCCGCACCCCGGACCGGGAACTTCACAAACAGAGACGGGTCGGTGGCGTCCCAGTACTCCACCTCGGAGTCGGCGATGGCCGTCTCGCAGCGCGGGCACCAGTTCACCACCCGGTGGCCCTGCTCCAGCATCCCCTCCTCCTCTGCCCGGGAGAGCGTCCACCATGCCGCCTCGATGTAGTCCTCGCTGATGGTCAGGTACGGGTGGTCAAAGTCCAGCCAGACACCCAGCGATTTGAACTGCTCGGACATCGCCTCCATGTTCGCCTGGGCAAACCGCCGGCACTCCTCGATGAACCGGCCGATGCCGTACTCCTCGATGTCCTTTTTCGAGGTGAATCCCAGCCGGTGTTCCACCTTCACCTCGATGGGGAGGCCATGCATGTCGTAGCCTGCCCGTTCGATGATGTGCCGGCCCTTCAGGCGGTGGTAGCGCAGGATGCTGTCCTTCAGAATCTTGTTCCAGGCGGTGCCGAGATGGATGTTCCCCGTTGTGTAGGGGGGGCCGTCCACGAAGAAGAGGGGGGTGCCCGGGCTCCGGAGTTCCCTCACCCTCCGGTAGATCTCCTGGTCCTTCCAGAACTCCCGGACCCACTGCTCGACCTTCTTCGTGTCGTAGGTGCCTGCAGCCTCCTTCACGCTGTCCCCCCGTACTTCCTCGCTCTCAAAGGGTTTGTCCTTCCCCATCAAAGCATTTTTCGGATGGTATCCCCCATCCCTCTCACCGGAGGAGACGCGAAGAGCGGCTTACCGGAGGAGACAGGGATGGCGGTCCAGATCGCGGTGATCGGGAAGGAGGAGTGCACGCCGGAAGAGGCGGAGGCGGCGGAGACCATCGGGTACCTGATCGCCGCCAACCACGGGATCCTGCTCTGCGGGGGCGGAGGGGGTGTCATGGAGGCGGCTTCGCGGGGGGCGAAGGAACAGGGCGGGACAACGGTGGGGATCCTTCCCGGGCGGGGCCCGGGCAACCCCCACCTGGACGTCGCGATCCGGACGAACCTAGGCCACGCCCGGAACGTCGTGCTGGTGGAGTCCGCCGATGCCGTCATCGCTGTCGGGGGCGGTTATGGCACCCTCTCCGAGATCGCCGTGGCCCTGAAGCGGGAGAAGCCGGTCTTCGGGTACCGGACCTGGGAGATCGAGGGCGTGATCCGGTGCGCGACCCCCGAGGAGACGGTGCTCATGGCAGTCCGCGCTGCACGCCTGTGAGGGTCGTGTCGTAGCCGCCCATGGCCGCGAGCCGGTCCCGGAAGACGGGCGACCGGATGGCAGCGACCAGCGCCCGGATGCGCGCATCCGGCATCTGCTCCCTGCGGATGGCCAGCTCGTACCGTTCCTGCCCGATGGGCACGAAGGCGAGGCCCAGCGCCTTTGCCGCGCTGTACACGCAGATGCCGCAGTCTGCCTCGCCCGACTTCACGGCCAGGGCCACGGCCAGATGCGTGGTCATCTCCCGGTGGTAGCCCAGAATGGATGACGGGGAGATACCCCTCTCCGCGAGCAGGTGGTCGAGGAGCATCCGGGTACCGGATCCCTTCTGCCGGTTCACGAACCGGTGGGAGGGGAGGTCGGCGAGGCCGAGGCCGTCCCGGGAGACCACCCCCTGCTCCCTTCCCGCGACGCAGACCAGGTCCACCCCGGTGCCCGGCAGGTACCGCTCCAGGTACCAGGTGTTGTAGCTCCCGTCCGGCCCCAGCAGGTGCGTGGGGGCGGCATGGCACTCGCCCCTCCCCAGGGCCAGCAGGCCGGCAAGGGAACCCGAGGAGGCGGCATGGAGATCCACGCGGGGGCGGACCAGGTCCGCCAGATGGTCCAGGGAAGGGTCGTGGCTGCCCGTGAGGAGGAGCGCCTGTTCTGCTTCCGCCCGGGGGACCATCAGCCGGGCGGTGACCGGTGAGCCCGCCTCCACCCCTTCGGCTGCCGGGTCGATCCGGAGGTAGGCGTTGGCCCGCACCGCTGCCATCTGTACCCCGGCTCCCCGTGAGAGGGGCTCTGCCACCCACCGGTCCCCGACCCGGGCCACCGCGGCCAGGACAAACTCGGTGGTGCCGGGCTCCGACGCAATGCTCCGGGTCACCCGGGCCGTGAGGCGCTCCTCCTCCGGCAGGGGAAGCCCCCAGAGCCCGAGGAGCGGGGCCGCGATCTCCCGGAGGACGGTGAGAGCAGAGAGGGGATAACCGGGGAGGCCGATCACCGGCTTCCCCTGCACCCTCCCCAGGATCACCGGTTTCCCGGGCTTCATGGCCACTCCGTGGAAGAGCACCTCCCCCGCCTCGCCGATTACGGTGGCGGTGTAGTCCCGGGTACCGGCCGATGACCCGGCAGAGACGATGGCGAGATCGTTCTCCCGCACCGCCCGGTCCAGGGCGTCCCGGATCAGCGGGGGATCATCAGGGACACGCGGGTAGCGGGTGCAGCGGGCCCCCAGGACTTCGAGAAAGGCGGCGGCCAGGAGCGAGTTGGACTCCACCACCTGCCCCGGGCCCGGGTCCTGGCCGAAGGGCACCAGTTCGCTCCCGGTGGGAACGATCCCCGCCCGGACCGTGAGCACCTCCACGTCCCGGATGCCGAACGCGGCCAGCGCCCCGACCTCGTGGGCGCGGATCCGGTGCCGGGAGGGGACCACCATCTCGGTGACACCGATGTCCTCCCCCACGGGCCGGACGTGCTGCCAGGGGCTCACCGGCTTCCGGATCGTATACCGCTCCCCCTCCTGCCAGACCTCCTCGATCATGATCACGGCATCGTACCCCTCCGGGAGCACGTTCCCCGTGTTCACCCGGACCGCGTGGGAGAGGGTGAGGGGGTGCTGCTCATCAGCGCCAAGGGTCTCTCCTGCCCGGACGGCGATCCCGTCCATTGCCGCGAGGTGGACCTCAGGCTGCGAAAAGCGGGCGAAGAGGGGCGCTGCCGTGACGCGCCCCACGGCCTCGGGCAACGGAACCCGGACGGTGACGGGGCGCAGGGCAAAGGACGCGGCCAGCACCTCCGGTACCTTTTCAAGCGGCGTCACCTCCAGGTAACGCTTCACCACAGGATCACTTCCACTGCTTCCCCGGCCTCCATCCCCTCCCGCTCTGCAGGGACCACCACCACGCCATCGCTCGCAGCGAGCGTGTTGAGGAGCCCGGACTTCCCGAAGACCGGCCGGGCGAGACCCCCCTCCACCTGCACCCGCACCCAGTCCTCCCGTCCCCGGGGGGAGGGGATGCTGTCACCCAGGTGTGCCCCCAGCCTCCGTTCGGGGGGGAGACCCCCGGCCATGACCCCGATCAGGGGCCGGACCAGGGCCCGCAGCACGATATAGGCGGAAGCCGGGTGGCCGGGGAGCCCGATGACCGGTTTCCCCTGCATCCGGCCCAGGATCGTGGGTTTTCCCGGCTGGAGGGCGATACCGTGTGCCAGCACCTCCCCCTGCTCCGCGATGGCGGCGGCGCAGTGGTCCCGGGCGTCCTTGGAGGATCCCCCGGAGACCAGGACCGCGTCACACTCGGAAAGCGCACGGTCCAGGGCGGCCCTGAGCATCTCCTGCTCGTCCCTTACGATGCCGTAACACCGCGGCACGCAGCCGTGTTCCTGCAGGAACCCGGCGCAGAGGGAGGAGTTCGCGTCCCTCACCTGCGATGCGGAGGGGACGGCGGTGACCGGCACCAGCTCGTTCCCGGTGGAGATGACCCCCACCCGCGGCTGCCGGAAGACCCGTACGCGGCTCTTCCCTGACGCCGCCAGCACGCCCAGGTCCTGGGGCCTGAGCCTCCTGCCCTTGGGGAGCACCATGCCCCCCCGGGGGAAGTCCTCCCCCCGGGCCAGGACGTTCTCACCTGCCGCGACCGGGCGTCGGACCAGCACCAGTTCCTTCGCCTGCTCGGCATGCTCCACCATCACGACGGCGTCCGCCCCCGGGGGGAGAACCGCACCCGTGGGTACGTACAGACACTCGCCGGGAGCCACAGCCCGATCCGGGACCCCTCCCATGGGCACCGAACCCGTCCACCGGAGCATCGAGGGGACGGCGTCCCCTGCCCCCGTGGTATCAGCCGCCCTCACCGCGTACCCGTCCACCACCGACCGGGTGAAGCCGGGGATGTCACCATCGCTGGTCACATCTTCCGCAAGGACCCGGTTGAGCCCGTTCGCGAGCGAGATCTCCTCGGTGCCTGCCGGTACCGCTGCGGAGGTGAGGATCCGGATCGCCTCCGCGACCGGGATCACCGAGAAGAAGAGGCTCATGGGAAGCAGCCGAGCTGGCACCCCTTGATCTTGATGTGATGGCGGTTGCAGTAGTCACCGATGTCAGCGATGGGAATGTGGAACCTGCCGGAGATGGCAAAAGCCTGCGGGCACCGGATCTCCTTCCCGATGCCCATCTCCTGGAATGCCTTCTCTATCTTCGCGTCATCCATGGTAACAGTAATTCCTGTCCATTGTCATAGTATTTCCTATGGAGAGCCGGTCAGGGGAAGGGGACGGGAACGGGGCCCGCCGTCCGAAAGTGGCGGTGATCAGTTCCGCACAGGACGAGGCAGGCCGGAATATCCGCACGCACCTCCAGGGCCTCCTTGCGTCGGAATATGCCGGTGCAGGGGCGCGTGGCCTGCCTGCAGATTTCCGGCTGAGGGAAATTTCGGGAAGGCTCATCTACGAGGACGGGATCGATCGCGACCTGGATGCCGATCTCATCCTCTTCATCTCCCGGCACCGGAGCATCCACCCGGTACCCGTCCTCACGGTCCACGTCACCGGGAACCTGGCCGCCGCCGATTTCGGGGGCCGTCCCCGCTCACTGGCGCCGGCGGCACCTGTGTGGATGCGGGCGATTCTCATCGGCCTCCGGGAGCATGCCCCGGAGGGTTACCGGGCGTCCTACGAGGTGACCCACCATGGTCCCACGGAGCTCACCCTCCCCTCCCTCTTCGTGGAGATAGGATCCACGGAGACCGAGTGGCGGGATCCCCGCGCCGGCGAAGCGGTGGCCAGGGCTCTCGTGGGTGCCCGGCCGGTCCCCGGCGTCCGCCTCATCGGCTTCGGCGGTACCCACTATGCGGCACGGCAGACGGAGATCGCAGCCACCACCATGGGATCCTTTGGCCACATCGCCCACAGCCGGGAGGTCCCGGCGCTCGATGCCGGCATGGTCCGGCTGATGCGGGACCGGACCCGGGCAGACGCCGCGTACCTGGACCGCAAGGCGCTCGCCACCGCGGATCTGAGGAGGCTGGAGAGCATCCTCACCGATCTGGGCCTCCCGGTCCTCTCGGAAGGAGAGATCCGGTCCCTGGGCGGGATCGACTGGGCATCCTACCTCGCGATCCGCAGGCTGGCAGGGGAGATCAGGCCGGGGAGCCGGTGCCGCGTCCACGGGCTCACCGGGAAGGGGGAACCGGTGCGGGTGGACCTGAATCCGGATCTCATCGAAGAGGCCGTGAAATCCGATGAAAAAACATTTTTCCGGTCCCTTGGGCAGATGCCCGTCGTACACCTGTCGTACGGCGGAATGCGCGTCCTCCCTTCTTTTGTCGCCTTTGCGGCCGACGCTCCCCGCCTCATCAATGATTTAATAACCTTGTGTGTGAAACTCATAACTGTCAGCGACCACACTGTGGTTGAGGGTGATCGGCTGATTATCCGGAGAGTGCGGTTCGACCCGGAGCGGGCGCGGGCATACGGGATCCCCCCAGGTCCGCTCTTCGGCCAGCTTTCCGCCGGCCGGAGCGTGGAGGTCCAGGGCCGGGTCATCACTCCTGCGATGGTTGAGACCTGCAGTGTGAAAGAGATCCATATTCCTGGGTTGGAGAGGTATACATGAAATCCATACTGGAAGAGGCACTTGAGCGGGCGGAGCAGGAGCACATGGCCGATACGGCGGCCCAGGCGCCGGCGACAGCGGCAGCCCCCCGCCCTCCTGCACCCCAGTCGGACAAGGAGCTGGAGGAGGTGCTTGCCCAGCTGAAGACCGAGATCGCGGTCCTCGGCTGCGGGGGGAGCGGATGCAACACCATCTCCCGCATGATGGAGGAGGGGATCCACGGGGCCAGGCTCATCGCCATCAACACCGATGCCCAGCACCTGATCCATGTGACGGCCCAGCAGCGGATCCTGATCGGCCGCCAGCGGACCCGGGGCCTGGGCGCCGGGTCCATCCCCCAGGTGGGGGAGGAGGCAGCCCTGGAATCCGTGGAGGACATCAAACGGGCCGTGGAAGGGTGCGACATGGTCTTTATCACCACGGGCCTCGGCGGCGGAACCGGGACCGGCTCCGCGCCGGTGGTGGCCAAGGCAGCCCGGGACCAGGGGGCCCTCACCATCGCCATCGTCACCCTCCCCTTCACCGCCGAGGGCGCGATCCGGCGGGAGAACGCCGAGGCCGGCCTGGAGCGTCTCCGGGACATCGCCGATACGGTCATCGTCGTGCCCAACGACCGGCTGCTGGAAGTGGTGCCCCGGCTCCCGCTCTACGCCGCCTTCAAGGTCGCGGACGAGGTCCTGATGCGGGCCGTGAAGGGGATCACCGAGCTGATCACGCTCCCCGGTCTCGTGAACCTGGACTTTGCCGACGTCCGGACGGTGATGGAGCGGGGCGGTGTCGCCATGATCGGCATGGGTGAATCCGATGCCGAGGACAAGGCTGCCGACTCGGTGAAAAAGGCGCTCCGGTCCCCGCTTCTCGACGTGGATATCTCCGGGGCCACCGCAGCGCTTGTCAATGTCGTGGGCGGCCCGGACATGACCATCGCCGAGGCCGAGGGCGTGGTCCAGGAGATCTACGAACGGGTGGATCCCAGCGCCCGGATCATCTGGGGTGCCATGGTGGACCCGGCCATGCAGCACCGGATGCGGACCATGCTTGTCGTCACCGGTGTCTCTTCCCCCCAGATCTACGGCAGGTCAGAGGGGATCACGAAAAAGGTAGTCAAGCATTTTGAGATTGACTTCATGAAGTGAGGGGGGACCATGGCATTCAATTTCGAGGAAGAGATCTTTCACAAGTACTGGCGCGTGATCAAGCTGGCACGGACCCCCACCCGGGACGAGTTCACGAAGATTGCACTCGTGGCAGCCGCCGGTATCCTGATCATCGGCCTGATCGGGTTCCTGGTGTACGTGATGATGCTGCCCGTCAGCCGCTAGAGCCATGACCGAGACCCCGAATACGGCACCGGTGGCCCCTGCCCCGGCCCCCGGCCCGGCACCCCTGGAGAACCGGATCTACGCGATCAAGACCACGGCGAAGCAGGAGCGGGCGGTGGCCGATTCCATCAAGAAGGCGGTGGAGACCCAGACCGACATCAAGGTGGTGGCCATCATCGCCCCGGACGAGCTCCGGGGCTACGTGCTCGTCGAGACTCCCGAGAGCCATGCCCGGATCGAGCAGCTGGTGGAGATGATCCCCCACGCCCGGGCCGTCGTGAAGGGCGAGACGATGATGGAGGAGGTGGCCCATTTCCTGGTGCCCAAACCCGTCGTCTCCGGCATCGAAGAGGGTACCATCGTCGAGCTGATCGCCGGGCCCTTCAAGGGCGAGAAAGCCGTTGTGAAGCGCGTGGACATGGGCAAGGAGGAGATCACGGTCGAGCTCTACGAGAGCGTGGTCCCCATCCCCATCACGGTCCGCGGCGACCATGTCCGCGTCGTGGAGAAGGTGGACGAGAACGCCTGACCCCCCCTCCTCTCTATTTTTTTCATTCACAAATTACAGGGATTATCGTATCCGATTTTGACCGAGAAACGTGGCAGCGACTATCCTCTCGGGAGTGGGCCCCGGCGGCGGCTGCCCCCCTCCCGCTGTGTACCTTGAAGACGCGCCGCGTCTTGTTATCTCCTCCAGTGGTCCGGGGAGATC
>JAJRDA010000011.1 GCA_028678665.1 Methanomicrobiales archaeon
GGGGACGATGACATCAAAGAGGTCCTCGGCCTGCTCTTCCCCTTTCTCCTCCCCCGGCTTCCTTTCCTCCTCCTTCGGAACCTTCGGCTCCTGCGGGGCCTGCGTCCCCGGCGGAACCTTCGGCTCCTGCGGGGCCTGCTGCCCCGGCGGAACCTTCGGCTCCTGCGGGGCCTGCTGCCCCGTCGTCTGTCCCTGTTCCTTCTGCTCCTCTTTCTCCGGCATCTTCTCTTCCATAGCGTCCACCTATTTCCCGATCTTCATCCGTCGCTTCATGATGCACGGGCCTCCCCTGACGCCTCCCAGCGGGTTCCGCGGCTTCCCCAGGGAGCACATGCACCGGCCCATGAGAGCTGCGCCCCGGCCCAGGCCGTCGTCCACAAAGACCAGGTGGTCGTTGGGGTCGTCATACAGGCCCCGCTCCGTGATCCCGTCCAGGATGTACCAGGGTTTCATGCCCGAGATGGCCGCCCTCCCCGTGAATCCGATGGAGGAGTTGGGGGGCACCATCTTCCGCTCCACGGCCACGTCCACCAGGCGCAGGGCCATCCTGGCACAGACCCGGTCCACCACCTCGTTCATCATGTCGAGGCCGTGTTTACGGTAGATCCCGGCCCCGATCTCCACCAGCTTCGGGACACCGCTCCCATTCTCCCCCGTATCGCACCCGATCAGCGCCACCCCGGATGCGTCGGCCACGTCAGCGCAGACAGGGACCCGGCCGAACCGTTTCCGGTCCGGGGGCACGATACGGATGTCGATATGTTTGTGGCACCGCTCCACGTAGTCCTCGACGACATCGGACTGCCGGCCACGGAACACGGATGCCACGGACCTGTCCCCGAAGATGTCCAGGGCGCAGCCGGTCCTGGGATCCACGAGGCCGCTTCCCCTGACGATGGCGTCCGGGATCGCCCCTGCAAGGCCGCAGAAGTTCCCGATGGTCTTTGCGAACGGGTTCTCCGCGTCGGCGGGAACATCGCTCGTGATCCGGCCGTCCAGCGTGGTCCCGAAGTCGATGGTCAGGCAGGGGTTGCGGAAGTCCACAGGAGTCCACTTGGCCCCCTCCTTGATCCCGGCCATGGCCAGCTCCCCCTCCATCTCGTTGGCCACCATCTCCACGCCGGTGGAACCCATCGGAGGAATGACGCCCGCCACGGCCCCGACGAAGACCACCTTGTCGGCAAAGCTGAAGGGCTGGAGCTTCTTCGGGAGGTTCTCCTTGGACATCGGCGGTGTCATCTTCCTGGGGGGGACGTTTGCCAGCAGGCAGCCGTTCGCAAGGGCAATCACGAAATCCCCCACCTGGTCCGGCGACTCCATCTCGGCCACGACACCGGTGGACCGGACCGCGAAGTCCAGGTCGTTCACGATGTCCAGGTGCACCTCCCGGTGGCACTCCAGCAGGATCTCCCGGACCAGCTCCGTCACCGACTGCCGGGTGATCTGGGTACCGTCGATGGTCTCGCCGAAGATCTCCTCCCCCGGTTTCGGTTTGCGCACGTCCCGGGACATCCGGACCGTTTTATTGATCAGGTAGGCCTGGCCGGTCTCCAGGCTGGTCCCTGTCAGGATGCACTTCGTGGTGGTGTTCCCCATCTCCACCGATGCCACGAGAAAGTAGGGCTTCACCTTGTACTCAGGGATGTGCATGCCTGCCCCGTGGGCAATGGAGGGGGGACGGGGACTCTCCACGATGTGGGGCTGGGGTTTGAAGAAGCGGCTTAAAAAACGGGGAGGCATCCGGTAGTTTATACCGGTCGCAGATCCATAAGGATTTCCCTTTGCGGCCGCCGCTGCGACGGCTCAAGCATTCTTCTGGAATGAAGGGCGGTTGTTACCTCTGTACTGCATGCTGGTGAGACGCTCTTGGGGGCTCCGCCCCCGCCGCGTGGGCATCCCCCGGGGAGGATGGAGGGAACTTCGGGTAAACCGACATGGCGAATCATCCTCTCGGGGGTGGGACCGGGAGGGGGGGCACGCCCCCTCCCGTCAGCAATCCCCTGATCAGGATGGCCCATCGTGCGGTTTTCCCCCCTGTCCGTCCCGTACGGTATCCACCCCGATCCTTCGGTTTCCCACCTGCTATTCCCCGGCTGCTATTTAAATTCCGGGAGCAAAACCACTGGTACCATGGTCAAGGGCAAGCAGGACTGCGACGTGGTGATCTTCTGCGGTGGCCGTGGGACACGCCTCTCCGAGAAGACGAGGGAGATGCCCAAGCCCCTGATCGAGCTGGGGGAGTACCCCATCCTCTGGCACATCATGAAGATCTACTCCCACCACGGCAACCACCGGTTCGTACTGGCGCTGGGGTACCGGGGGGAGATGATCGTGGAGTACTTCCTGCACCGCCACCCGATGCAGCAGAACTTCACTGTGGATCTTTCGGATCCTTCCCTGCCCGCGGTGCCGGAGCCGTGGACCGTCTCCTTCATCCAGACCGGCCTGGAGACAAAGACGGCAACCCGCCTGCTGCGGTGCCGGGAGCACATCACGGGCAACCCGTTCATGGCCACGTACGGAGACGGGGTGGCGGACATCGACCTCCGGGCGCTCCTCTCCCGCCACCGTCGCCTGAGACAGGAGCACGGGGTCATCGGGACCATCACCATCACCCGCCCCTACTCCAAGTACGGCATCACGTCCCTCAAAGGGGACCTCGTGGAGCGGTTCCGGGAGAAACCGCTGATGAACGAGTACATCAACGTGGGGTTCATGGTGCTGGAGGACGGTATCTATGACTACCTTTCCGAAGATGAGGATGTGATGTTTGAGGAGACACTTCAGCGGGTGGCGGCTGAGGGACTCCTCGGGTATTACGTTCACGACGGCTTCTGGCACGCGATGGACACCTACAAGGACTACGAGGACCTGAACCGGATGTGGAAGGAGGGACCCCGGTGGAAGATATGGCGAGAGTGAAAGCCGGGAAGGGGCGATGGAAGACGGCGCCTGCAGGGGAGAAGACCGGGACCGACAGGCTGAAGCAGTGGAAGGGGAAGCGGGTCTTTGTCACCGGAGCGACCGGTGTCATCGGACTCCACCTGACCCGTGCGCTGGAACGGTATGGTGCAGAAGTGACGGTGCTGGTCCGGGACTGGGTGCCCCGGGCGCGGTACCTGGGGGAATGGCTGGACGGGAAGGGCACTGTCACTATCGTCCGGGGTGATCTTTCGGACCGGGACCTCATCTCCCGGATCCTTGCAGAGTACGAGACAGAGGTGATCTTCCACCTGGGGGCCCAGACAATCGTCCGGGCAGGGAATGTCTCGCCGGTGACCACGTTTGCGGCGAATATCGCAGGTACCTGGAACCTGCTGGAGGCCGCCCGCACCACCGGAATGTATGATGGCGGCGGTATCTCGGCGATCTGTGTCGCGTCCTCAGACAAGGCCTATGGCACTGCGCTCACGCTCCCGTACACCGAGGAGATGCCGTTACGGGCAGATCACCCGTACGATGTCTCCAAGAGCTGCACTGACCTGATTGCCCGATCCTATGCGGTCACCTATGACCTCCCCGTCTGCATTGCACGGATGGGGAACATCTACGGTCCCGGCGACCTGAACTTCAACCGGGTCATCCCGGGCACCATCCGGAGCGTCCTCGAGGGGAAGGCTCCCGTGATCCGGAGCGACGGCACGCCGGTACGGGAGTACTTCTACGTGTCCGATGCCGTTGATGCCTACCTGACCATGGCCGAACGCATCGAAAGGCCAGGCGTCCGTGGCCAGGCTTTCAACTTCAGCAGCGGAGAGCGGTGCACGGTCCGGGAGGTGGTGGACCTGATCCTCGCGGGGATGGGGAGCCGCCGGAGGCCCCGGATCCTTGCCACGGCCAAGCACGAAATCCAGGAACAGTACCTCTCCATCGCAAAAGCCCGGAAGGTGCTCGCATGGAAGCCCCGGACCCGGATTGCCGACGGCCTGAAGGAGACCATTGCCTGGTACCGGGAGGTCCTCCCATGATTGACGGAGTCGAGATTATTCCCCTGCGCACCATTCTGGACGAGCGGGGCATGGTACGGCACATGATGAAGAGTACCGACCCCCATTTCCACGGGTTCGGCGAGATCTACTTCTCGGTGATCTTCCCCGGGGCCATCAAGGCATGGCACCTGCACCGGAAGATGGAACTGAACTATGCGGTCATCTCGGGGAATATCAAGATGGTTCTCCACGATGGCAGGAAGGGCTCGCCCACCCACCGGGAGACCCAGGAGATCTTCTTCGGGGAGGAGAACTACGTGCTGGTAAAGGTCCCGCCGGGCGTTGTGAACGGCTTCACGGCCCTTGGTAACGAGAAGGCCATCGTGGCCAACTGTGCCACCATCCCTCATGACCCGGACGAGATCGAGCGGATCGATCCCTTTGATCCTGGGATTGGGTACGCCTGGGACCGGAAGTATGGGTGAGGTACGGGGAACCTGTGACCCCCGGGAATCCGGACGATGCATCGTCCCTCACGTGGTAAGAAGCCTTTTCCCTGATGAAATGATCCGGTTTACGAGAGAAACATCCGGAAATGGAGAAGGCCGATGAACACAGGGAAGACCATTCTGATCACCGGTACGAATGGTTTTGTCGGATCCAGGTTATATCGCTACCTTCACGAGAATACGGCATGGACGATACGAGGAATCGGAAGGAGAATGGGGGCCTGTGTCGATTATATTGCGGATATCTCCCAGGAAAGAGATCGGGAAGGTATCGGCTCGCATTTTCCGGATGTTGATGCAGTAATACATACCGCAGCGATATCCAGACCCTCTGCCTGTGACGCAGATCCTGAGATGTGCCGGAGGGTCAATGTGCACGCGACCGGCGAACTGGTGAAGCAGTTTCCGGATGCAAAATTTATCTTCTTCTCCACGTATGCCGTCTATAATCGGGAAGAGGGGGACTCGACCGAGGAGACACCATTGGCTCCGACGAACCTGTATATCTCAACAAAGATCGCGGCGGAAAAATCTGTGGCGAGATCGCGGGATTACGTCATCCTCAGGCCGTCGGTCATCTTCGGTTTCAGCATGACGGCCCATGACAATTACTTCATGACCCTGCTCAAGACCGTACGTGCAGGCCGGGAGATGGTTTCGCAAACCCACCAGTTCTTCAATCCGGTGCATGTTGAGGTGGTCTGCCGTATTGTTCAGGAAGTGATTGCGCTCGATATACATGGCACCTACAATATCGGTTCAAACGAGAAGATGAGCAAGTATGAGTTCAACCGTGCGATACTGGACAGGTTCGGGCTTGGCTCGGTCCGGGTGATCGGGAAGAGCGAAAGCACCGATGGAATCCTCAGGCCATTGAATGCAACCATATCGTCGGAGAAGATACAAAGGGCAGTCGGGCACCCGATACCCTCATTCCCTGAGATGATGGAGACGCTCTCCAGGGAATGTGAGGGTTTGGACTGGGGCACCCATGCCCAATTACCCGGGTAACAGGAGAGAGTGGGAAGTGGACATGAACATCCAGGAGGGAGACAGCCTCCCCATCGTCTCCATCTGTATCCCCACCTACAACCGGGCAGGGATGGTGGGGGATGCAATCCGGTCAGCCCTTGCCCAGACCTGTCGGAATATTGAGGTTCTCGTAGTCGATAATGCCTCCACCGACACCACCGCCTCTGTTGTGTCATCCTTCAGCGATCCGCGGCTCCGGTACGTGAGGAATGACCGGAACCTGGGCCTTTTCGGCAACTTCAACCGATGCATCGAGCTGGCACAGGGGAAATACCTCCACATCCTCCACTCGGATGATATGATCCCTCCCGAATTCACCACCACCTGTGTGCGGTTCCTGGAAGAACATCCTGATGTGGCGTTCACCTTCACCGGAGTAGAGATCGAAACCGGCGGGACGGTGACGACACAGGACTACCGGAACCGCACCGAGATCTTCCCTCCCCCCGAGGGGTTCCGTCGGATACTGCGGGACCGGAGCGTGGTGGCCTGCCCCTCTGTGGTGGGGCACAGGAGGATCTTTCAGAAATACGGGGGATTTTCCCTGGACTACCCGTATGCAGCGGACCTGGCCCTCTGGCTGCCGATCAGCCGGGTCGAGGCGGTGGCCTTTCTCTCTGGCACCCGGGTCCGGTACCGGCAGGGTCCCCACTCCGAATCCCACCGGTTCCTCTTTGCCAGCGCCCGGGGTTACCTGGATATGGTAAATATCTACCTGGCCGTTGGGGAAGAGCTCGGGCAGGAGAAGGGATTGTTCAGGACCGACCTGAACGCTGCCGTGGAACGGTTCGCCGGGGACTGCCTCTATGCCGCCTGGACGAGGGGAGAGGGGATGCAGGGCGTACCCCCCTCGTTCCTGCCATCGGTCGGCCGTGCTGCCCTTTCCCTCGCAGAGGGTGGCCCTGTTTCTTCCTGGTGCCGCCGCCTGGTGCTCAGGACCATGCTCTTCCTGCTGCCCGCGGCATATCGTGTACCGGGCCTCCGACGCCTGACCGCCTTCCTTCGCCAGGAACGGAAATCCCTTTACTGAATATCGCTTCGGAAGCGTCCTGTCCCTGGAAGCGAGGTGTTACTCCTGCAGCCCGGCAGCGGTACCGAAGCCCTTCACCCCACAATGCTGCGCAGGTGCCGCTCAGAGGCCGCCCTGAGAGGTTCCTTTCCCTGGATCTGTGACACCTCCCGGATCGCCTCCAGCACGTGAATACTCTCCTCCAGGTACGAGAGGATGTCGGCCGGGTAGAGGTCGATCCCGTACTCCTCCAGGAGGCGGGCACTGATCTCACGGTGATCCAGCCCCTCTTCCCGGAGTTCCAGCACCTTCCGGGCAAACCTGCGTTCCGGGCACCCGCAGTCAGGGGAGTCCCTGCAGCCGCAGGACAGGAACTCCCGCACGAACTCCAGGAGCTGGGCCCGGAGGGGACCGTCCAGGTACTCGAAGTTGATCCCGGAGGAGACCACCTCAAGAAAGGCACCGTGGAAGGCCAGGTCAGGGATACGCATCCCCGTGGCCCTCGACAGCTTCCGCGCCGCACGGAACCTGGCCCGGTCCGCGATCACTCGTCTTCACCCGGAGGCGCCTCGTCGAAGTCATCCAGGGACTCCATCGCCTCCTTGATGGTCTCGACTTCCACCAGCCAGTCGTCGAAGAGGGTGGTCGTCTCCGCATCGTCCTTCAGGTACTTCCCGCAGCAGGATGCCCCGTCGATGACGGCCGCCGCGAGGGATCCCGCAGCCGCGAGCGCTCCGTCCATGTCCGCGTCCCCGCACTCCCGCCCCTTCTTCACGAGGGCCTTCACGTCCTTCTCGAAGTCCCCGTTCACGTAACGCCGGCACCCGCCGAAGAGTACGAGGAGCGTGAGCTGCAGGTTCTCTATCACCTCTCCCAGCTTCCCGTCCGGGCACTCGCACATGACGATGATCTCCACCTCTTTCAGCTTCTCCAGGGCATCCTCCTTCGAAAAACGCTTGTTCTGGAAGAGGCGGACGATCTTCAGCACCTCGATGGTGATGTCTTCCGTGAACCGGAAGAGGGCGATGATGCCCTCCGGCATCTCGTCGCTCCCGGCCACGGGCTCAAAGGACATATCCCTCAGGCTGGCGAGCCAGTTGTTCCATCGGTCCTGGCTGTAGAAGATGTAGAACAGTTTCAGGGGCGGTGCGTCCCCGGCGGCTTTCTTTCTTCCCATACGGGTACAGGTATGTCGGTCAGTTCAAAGAGGTTTCGATGAATCACCGGCATATGCGTTCAGAATCATATCCGGAGCCCGTGAATTCCTGATTCCTGCTCTTGGCGACAGGTCCGTGGCCTGGCCGGTACCCGGTCATGACTTCCCTCCTGGACCCGGAGCCGCGTGATGCAGGACCATGGATTCCGCCACGGGAACGCGGGTGTGGCGGAGAGCAGGGAGGATGACTCTCTCTCAATAGAGAATTATTCATATGTGTGGTGAGGTTTACCGGTGCCTCAAGATATTTATTGGATTCCACATGATAGATGATCTATGCGTGCGCGGAATGCCCTCGCGAAGCTGCTGGCAGTATCCTTCATTGCCGGCCTCGTGATCCGGTACGCCTCGCGCCCGGGGGAGGACCTGTTCACCCTGTTCCTGGAGGCCCTGGCGTCCGCCATCGCCCAGCGGACCCCCCAGATCCTGGGCCCCCAGTTCTTCACCACCGATGTCCTCCTCCAGCTGGTCTTCCTCCTTCTCATTGCCCTTGCACCCCTGATGTTCGCGTTCATCCTGGGGAAATGGGGGGTCGCCACCTACGTGACGGGCTTCTTTGCCGGTTACTTTTCGACCCTGGTCACCTGGCCCCTCGCACTCCTCTTCCTGCTCCTGTCGGGGGCGTCGGTGCTGTACGGGGAGTACCTCAGTCCCGGCTGACGCGCCCGGATCCCACCCCCTCCCCGGACGGAACAGATGAAAATGATTATCAATGCCGGGGCCCCACACCGGTAGGAAACGCCCTTTTCGAGGGGGGGTACCGGTGCTGTTTTCCCGGAGAAGATCCATCATCTGGACGGTCTTTTCCACCCTCATCGGGATCATGGTATTCCTGGCGCTGGTTTTTATCCTCTCGCAGGTGGCCCCCACTCTCCCAACCCCAAATTACCCCCTGGTGATCCTTCTCCAGGAGAACCTCCCCTACCTCCTGGTCATCTTCCTCCTGATGATGACCGGTGAGATTTTTGACCGATTCGCGTTCCCCTTCAACCTTCCGGCCCCGCTCTTCCACGCGATCGCGAGCGTCTTTCTCGTGCTCGTCATGTTCAACGTCTTCATCTGGGTGGACATCATCACCCAGTCCAATCTCTTCCCCAACCTGGAGGTGCTCCGGATCCTTCTCTATTTCCTGGTCTTCCTCATCGTCTTCATCGGCGGGTACTTCAAGATTTTCGGGGATCTCCTCACGTACTCCCGGGACGCGGAGAGGAAGGGGGAAGCGGTACCGGTTTCCTCCGACGTGAAATCCTGGGATGATATCGGGAACGAGTTCCGCGAGCTTGTCTACGACCTTTTCCACCGGATACGCCAGGAGATCCGGCAACCGCCGAAGTGAAGGCCGTACCCTCTTCCAGAAAGCGGAGTAAGGTTCCACGCCGTTCCATCCTCACCAGGACGTTGTGCGGGAGGGGGCTCTGCCCCCTCCCGGTCCCTCTCCCGATGAGGATCGACCGTTCACCGGATGAGTTCCCGGGAGGATCATCGATCCCGTCAAACCGGCGGGGGGGTGCCCACGCGGCGGGGGCGGTGAGCCCCCGAGAGCGTCTCACCAGTATCCGGCGTACGGGTGACACCTGCTCCTAGTGTGTGGGGGAGACCCCTTCCCGGTCCCTCCCCCGTGAGGATAATCCCTTTAAGGGGGATTACGGGGAAGGATATTCCCTGCAGGAGATTCTCTTTTTTGGTGCCTCTACCTGATCCGCCGCCACACGTACACGAACCGCTGGATCGCGGTCGCGTGGCCGAAGATGCCGAAGACAAGGAGCAGCCAGGCCATCACCGAAATGCCCAGGAACCCGGCGGGAACGGCGAGGGTGAGCAGCCCCGCGACCATGATCAGGAGCAGGCGATCGGCCCTCCCCAGCGTCCCGCCGTAGTATCGTCCGATCCCCACGGCCTGGGCCTGGGTCCCCATATAGGAGGACATGAGGACCCCGGTGAGCCCGAAGATCCCGATCTGCCAGGGGGCGAGCCCCCCGGCAAAGATACCGGTGATGATGAAGATATCCGCGTACCGGTCCAGCACGTGGTCAAGGAAGTCCCCCCGGAGGCCCGCCAGCTTCATCTCCCGGGCGAGCGCACCGTCCACCGCGTCCAGGAGCGCGTTCAGGGCCACAAGGATCACCCCCCACGCCACCTGGGAGAAGGCAAAGGCGATCCCGGCTGCCACCGATGCCACGAAGGCGAGGGCGCTGCAGCTGTCGGGGGTCAGCCCCACCCGGTGGGCGAGTCGGGCCAGGGGCGCGAGAAGGGGGCCGAACTTGGGCCGCAGCTGGTCCAGGGTCATCCGGCCTCCAGGAAATAATCGGACCAGTCCACGTCCCCGTGTCCAGGGGCCACCTCGCCCGTCAGGAACCCCTCGATGCGGGCTGCCGTCTCTTCCGGCGTGGACGCGGTGGTGTCCAGGTCCTGCACGGAATCCACTGGGTGCCGTTCCAGCGTCTCCACCAGGATCACGTCCAGGGCTTCCGCCTCGGCATTCTCCCGGCACTTGGCCTCCGGGTAACCCCGTGAACGGAGCCGTGGCAAGAGGACGTCCGGACGGCACCGGAGGACCACCACCCGGTCGCAGGGCAGGAAATGGGCGAGATGCCCCTCCACGATCCCATCCACCACCGGAAATGCGGCGGCCCATGCCTCGTGATCCACGATGGCGGTGCCCCGTTCCGGGTCCTCTCCGATCACGAATGGTTCGACGGTATTACCCAGGTGCACGACCCGGTGCCCCCGTGAGGCCAGGACGTCCGCCACCGCCGACTTTCCTGTACCGGGAGTGCCCGTGATCCCGGTCATCATAACGCGTTGATCTCCCGGATCAGGAGCTCGTTCTCCCAGTCTTCACCGATGCTGACCCGCAGGTAGTGATCCGCGAGGTCCGGGAAGGAGGCGCAGGACCGGACCAGCACGCACCGGGCGGCAAGCCGTTCCATGGCCTGGGTACCCGTCATCGGCGCCACGTCCACCAGCACGAAGTTGGCCCCCGAGGGATGGACCTTCCACCGGATCTCCTGGAGAAACCGTTCCCGCCACCGGGCCACGTGGGCGGCGTATGCCTTCGCCCGCTCCGCCTCTCCCAGGGCCGCGGTACCGGCAGCGGCCGCCGCAACGCTGACGGCAAAGGGGGTTTTCGCCTTCTCCAGGTACGGGTCCAGCCATGCGGGCACGAGAGCATATCCCAGCCGGAGCCCGGCCAGGGCATGGATCTTGGAGAGGGTCCTCCCGGTCACCAGGTTGTCGTACTCCCTCATGAGGGGACGGTAGTCCGTACGGGAAAACTCCACGTAGGCGTTGTCCAGGAAGAGGACACCGTCCATCCCTTCCAGGATCTCGGCCACGGCCTCGGGTGGCGTCACGTCCCCCGTGGGGTTGTTGGGGGAACAGAGGAATGCCAGCCTGGCTCCTTTGCAGGCCGAGATGAATGCGGGAACGTTCACCGAGAAGTCCTGTTCCCTCCTGCAGGGGACCACCCGGGCCCCCTGTGCCGCCGCGGCGATGCCGTAGAAGGAGAAGGTCGGGGTGGAGATGACCACCGGGTCCCCGGGCCCGACCAGCACCCGGATCACGGTCTCGATGACCCCGTCCATGCCGGCACCCAGCACCATGTGCTCGTCCGGGTGCCACCGTTTCAGCGCCGCCAGGAGCTCCCACTGGTTCTCGGGGGGGTAGCGGTTCGCCCCCTTCACGGCCTCGCAGGCGGCTGCCACCACTGCAGGGGACGGCGGGCTGGGATTCTCGTTTGAGGCCAGGCGGGCGAACCGGGCGCAGCCGGCGCCCTTCGCGATCTCCCAGGCCCGGGTGGCGTAGACGTACCCGCTCTCTTTATAGAGGTCCCGCACCCAGCGCTTCATTGATCACTCCTGTGGCCGAATCGATCTCCTGCTCCGAGATGGTGAGCGGCGGTACCAGGCGGATGTTCCCGTCCGCGGCGCAGTTGATCATGACCCCCCGATCCATGCACCGTTTCTGCACCTGCGGGCAGCGGTCCCCTGCCGTAATCCCGATCATCAGGCCCCGGACCCGGGGGTTGTACCGGGCCAGGCCCTGCCGGAACCGCTCCCCCTTTGCCTCGACGCCCGGGAGCAGCCGTTCGATGACCCGGATCGTGGCCCGGGCAGCGGCGCAGGCGAGGGGGCCCCCGGCAAAGGTGGAGCCGTGCTCGGCTTTCCTGAACTCCAGCCCCTCCCGGGCCACCATGGCGCCGACAGGGAATCCGCTCGCGATCCCCTTTGCCAGGGTCACGATATCGGCCTGGACCTTCGTGTGCTGGAGGGCAAGCCAGCGGCCGGTGCGCCCCATGCCGGTCTGGACCTCATCGTCGATGAGAAGCGCCCCCTTCGCACTGCAGATCTCCTGCACCCCTTCCAGGAACCCGTCCGGCGGGATGATCACGCCGGCCTCTCCCTGGATGGGCTCCACGAAGACCCCGGCCGTATCGCTGTCAACCGCTTTCCGGAGCCCGTCCAGGTCCCCGTACTCCACGAAGGTGCACTTCGGCTCCAGGGGCTCGAACGGTTCACGGATCGCCGGCTTGTGGGTCACGGCGAGCGCGCCCGTGGTCCTGCCATGGAACCCGTGGGTGAAGGCCACGAACCGTTTCCTCCCGGTCCGGACCCGTGCCAGCTTGATGGCCGCTTCCGTGGCCTCGGCACCGGAGTTGGCGAGAAAGACCTTCCCCATGCCGGTGATCCGGGAAATCTCTCCCGCCAGTTCCGCCTGGCCGGGCACGTAGTACAGGTTGGAGCAGTGGATCAGCTCCCGTGCCTGGTGGCAGATGGCCTCCACCACCTCCGGGTGGCAGTGGCCGGTGCTGCAGACTGCGATGCCTGCCACCAGATCCAGGAATTCCCTCCCCTCAGCATCCCAGACCCGGGTACCCGATCCCCGCACGATCTGGATCTCGCGCGAAAAGACGGGCTGGTAGTACCGGGCATCCAGTTCACGGTAGTTCTTCATTCCTGACACGTCCAGTTCCGGTACAGTGTATGACCTCTTCTGTGGTTTCATCCGTCGCCCCTCTCCCCTCACTCGTACTCGATGGTGGCCGGAGGCTTGGGGGTGATGTCGTATACCACCCGGGCCACCGAGGGGATTTCCGAGGTGATGCGGGAGCCGAGGAGGAGGAGCGCGCCAAAGGGCATCTCCAGCGGGTCCGCGGTCATACCGTCCCGGGAGTTGACCGCCCGGACGGCGACAACCCACCCGTGGACCCGCACGTCTCCCTTGACACCGGTGCCCAGGCCCAGCAGCGCCGCAAAGCACTGCCAGGGCCGGAAGCGCTCGACCAGCTCCTCCTCGACAATGGCATTGGCCTCCCGCACCACTTCGATCTTCTCCCGGGTCACCTCGCCCAGGACCCGGACGGCAAGCCCGGGACCGGGAAACGGCATCCGGTGCTGTATCTCCGCAGGGAGCCCCAGGCCCCGTGCCACCTCCCGCACCTCGTCCTTATACAGATCCCGGAGGGGCTCAATGACCCGTTCAAAGGTCATGTGGAGGGGCATGCCGCCCACATTGTGGTGGCTCTTGATGCCCCCCTCGCTCTCGATCCGGTCCGGGAAGATCGTGCCCTGCAGGAGGTGGCGGGCACCGGTCCTCGCGGCCTCCCGCTCGAAGACCCGGATGAACCGCTCGCCGATCACCTTCCGTTTCCGCTCCGGGTCCGTCTCGCGGGCCAGGGCCTGGAAGAACTCGTCCGCGGCATCCACCACGTGGAGGTTCATGGACCCGAAGGTCGTCCGGATCCGGTCCGTCTCCCCCTTCCGCATGAGGCCGGTGTCCACGTAGATGGGCACCAGCCGTTCGCCGATGGCCGTCCCGGCGAGGGCGGCGCAGACAGAGCTGTCCACGCCGCCCGAGAGGGCCATCACCACCTTCTCGCCCCCTGCCGCCTCCCTGATCTCCTCTATCGCCTGCCCGATGAACTCCTTCACGTCCATGCCGTTCATCCCCCCCTGCCGGCCGCCCGCCGCCTGTCCCGGCACGCGGCCACGAAGCCCGAAAAGACCGGCGAGGGACGGGCCGGCCGCGAGGCAAACTCCGGGTGGAACTGGGTGGCCAGGAAGAACGGGTGGCCCGGGATCTCGCAGATCTCCATCCGGTTCCCGCAGGTGCCGGAGAAGACGAGGCCCGCCCCCTCCAGCGCACTGATGTACTGCGGGTTCACCTCGTACCGGTGCCGGTGCCGCTCCACGATCTCGGGTTTCCCCAGGAGGTGCATGGCGAGGGTACCTTCCTTCACGGCGATGGGGGAGTTCCCGAGGCGCATCGTGCCCCCCAGGTGATCGATCCCCTTCTGTTCGGGGAGGATGGCGATCACCTGCCTCCCCTCCCCCAGCTCCTCACTGGTCGCATCCTCCCACCCCAGCACGGAGCGGGCATACTCGATGACAGCCAGCTGGAACCCGAAGCAGAGACCCAGGTACGGGAGATTCCCCTCCCGCGCATACCGGATCGCCTGGATCTTGCCCTCCGCGCCCCGCTTCCCGAACCCGCCGGGGACGAGGATCCCGTCCACCTCCGCCAGGTGGGCGGCGTCGCAGTTCTCTGCATCGATCCACCGGATCTGGACCTCGGTGGAAAGCGCCCTCCCCGCGTGCTTCAGGGCCTCCTTGATGCTGATGTACACGTCCTCGATCCCGTACTTGGAGACGATCCCCACGGTCACGCGGCCCGTGTACTGCTTCATCACCATCCGGTACCACGACGTATCCGGCGGCCGCTGGGAAAGGTTCAGCCGCTCGGTGATCACGTCAGCGAGGCCCTCCTTCTCCAGCTCCATGGGCACCTCGTAGATATCCGGGAGGGTGGCCGCCGAGATCACCGCCTTCTGGGGGACGTCGCAGAATGCGGAGATCTTCTTCTTGGTGGACGGGCCGATGGCCCGCTCGCCCCGGGTGACGATGATGTCCGGCTGAAGCCCCGCCTCCCGGAGGGCCTTCACCGAGTGCTGGGTGGGCTTCGTCTTCGCATCCCCCATGGTATCCACAGGGACGAGCGTCACGTGGACAAGCGCAATGTCGGATGCGGGAAGGTCCCCCCGCATCTGGCGGACCGCCTCGAGAAATGGCATGGACTCGATGTCCCCCACCGTGCCGCCCACCTCCACCATGCAGATACTCGGTTTCTTGCCATGGTCCACCTCCTTCTCCGCGGCCCGCCGGATGGACGCCTTGATCTCGTCGGTGATGTGGGGGATGATCTGGACCGTGGCCCCCAGGAAGTCGCCACGGCGCTCCCGCTCGATGACGGTGCGGTACACCTTGCCGGTGGTGATGTTGTGGTCTGCCGAGAGGTCGATGTCCAGGAACCGCTCGTAGTTCCCCAGGTCCAGGTCCACCTCGCCGCCGTCGGAGAGGACGAAGACCTCGCCGTGCTGGCCCGGGTTCATGGTGCCGGCATCGATGTTTAAGTACGGGTCGATCTTCACCGCCGTGACCTCGTACCCCCTGCTCTTCAGGATCCGCCCGATGGACGCGGTCGTGATCCCCTTCCCGAGGCCGCTCATCACCCCGCCCGTCACCACGATATACTTCACGAGTCCCTCTCCCCGAGCCACCCGGCTCCTGGTGGTACCTGTGGATGCAGGAGAAAATCAATCCCTCTGTTCCGGGTGAGGGGCGGAGCGAAGGGGGGCGTGCCGGAAGCCGATCCTCTCCGAAGGGAACAGTCCCTTCTCACGCAGGGCCTTCTCTTCATCGCCCGTGATGTAGGCAAAGATCCGGGGAGTCTCGCCGAGGGTCTGGACCAGGTAGATCACGTCAAACTCCATCTGCTCTTCCCGCCCGTCCGTTCTCCGGTACCGGGAGTCCCAGCGGACCTTCACCATCGTATGGAACCCGTCCAGTTCCGTCACCTGAAGCGACGTGACCGCCATCGACGTCATGCCGGTGCGGCGGTAAAACTCTGCCCCCTGCGGGATGACAGCGCGGAATGCGTCATCGTTCTTTCCGCAGTGAACCCCCTGGGGATTCGCCGCCACGAAGCAATCCGCAAAGGCCGCCGCTGTTCCCTCCACATCCACAACGGGTGCATTCCCCAGCCCCTGGTTGAACCGCGCTGCATACCCGGCAAAGAACCGTTCCATTCTTCGATCCGTCGGTTGCATGGAGTCGCCTCATCGGGTTGAAATGAACCTTCGTGTCCTACTCCCACTTCCGGACGATGGCAAAGGCCGCCGTGCACCGGGCCAGGATCTCGCCCGTGGCGCTGCCCATCCGCACCTCGCTCTCGGCAAAGGCCACCCGGCGGCCCTTCCGCACCACCCTTCCCGTGGCCACCAGGAGGCCGTCCCTGGCCCCCTTCAGGAACGTGGTGGACTCGGAGATGGTGGCGAGGCCTTCCTCCGGTCGCATCTGCGCAGAAAGGGCCAGCACCATCGCCTCGTCGGCGAGAGCGGTGAAGATCCCGCCCTGCATCCAGCCCTCGCTGTTCTCCATGTCGGGGCGGACCTCCATCGTGAGCGTGGCCTCACCTTCCCCAATCTTCCCGATGTTGATCCCCATCAGCCGGAAAAACGGGTTCGCGTCCCTGCCCTTTGCCCGGATATCCTCAAAATAGGACATAGTCTTCCAGGGACCGTACGTGCCGGAAGATGAAAGGATTGACGATCCTGCATCCGGGATCCTTATGGGCTCCTGGGGAAAGGAGGGAGAGGGCACATCCTCATGGGGGTGGGACCGGAAGGGGGCTCCACCCCCTCCCGTCACCCTCTCCCGGAGACGATATTCCCCACCATTGGCAGCCGGGCGTGAGGGGGATCTCCTGCAGATATTTCATCCCCGTGTTCCACAACCCTTATTCCTCTGCATGATGATGGGATGCGCATGAAGCTCCTGGTGGTGATCGCTCCCGAGAAGTTCCGGGACGAAGAGCTCTTCGAGCCCCTGGCGGTCTTCAAGAAGGAGGGGATCGCCTCCGACATTGTCTCCACCTGCATGGGCACCTGCGTGGGGATGCTGGGGGCCGAGGTGGATGTCGAGGTGGAGATCGCGAACGTGGACCCCGCGCCCTACGACGGGATAGTGATCATCGGGGGCACCGGTTCCCAGGATTACCTCTGGGGCGATCCCAGGCTGGAGGACCTGGTCAGGAAATTCGATACCTCAGGGAAACTCCTCGCTGCCATCTGCCTCTCGCCCGCAGTGCTGGCAGGGGCCGGGGTGCTGCAGGGGAAGAGGGCCACGGTCTTCCGCACCCCGTCGTCGGTCTCGATGATGGAGGGGGGCGGGGCACTCCTTTCGAACGAGCACGTGGTGGAGGACGGCCGCATCATCACGGCAGATGGCCCTCCGGCAGCCCGCAAGTTCGGCGAGGCCGTGGCCGCCGCCCTGAAGCGGATGAAGGGGAAGTAGGGTCGGTTTTCACACTCATTTTTCCAGCGGCCCAACACCACTCAATCCTTTGTTGATGGATACGTCTGGTGAGACGCTCCCGGGGGGCTGCCGCCCCCCGCCGCGTGGGCGCCCCCCGCGGAGGACAGGGAGATCCCTCGGTTTCAGCAATCAACCCCGGTTCAGCCTATCCTCACCGGGGGAGGGATTGGGAGGGGGCAGCGCCCCCTCCTGTCATCATCCCAGAAAAACAGAAGGAGAAGAATATCGTGAAGGTTCAGAGGAACTTCTCCGGGCTCGCCTCAAACTTCTTCTTGCAGCCCGGGGCGCAGAAGTAGTATTTCTTTCCCCTGTACTCGCTCGTGAACTTCGCCGTCTTCTCGTCCACGGTCATCTTGCAGATCGGATCAATGGCCATTTCCCGCTTCACCTCATCCGGGTAGGTTCTTCGCAGGCGGTATATAACCCTTGAGCAGCAGCGAGAGCGTGACCACCGTGACAGATGACAGAGCCATTGCGAGACCGGCGAGTTCAGGGCGGAAGGTGATCCCGAAGAAGGGGTACAGGAGGCCGGCCGCCACCGGGATGAGCGCCGTGTTGTAGGCAAAGGCCCAGAAGAGGTTCCCCTTGATCCGGCCCATCACCTTCCGGGAGAGCTGGATCGCCCCCACCACGTCCCGCAGGTCGTCCCGGATCAGGACGATGTCCCCGCTCTCGATGGCCACGTCGGTGCCGCTCCCGATGGCGATCCCGATGTCGGCCTGGGCGAGCGCCGGCGCATCGTTGATCCCGTCGCCGACAAAGGCCACCACCTCCCCCTTCTCCTGCAGCCCCTTCACGACGCCGGCCTTCTCCTGCGGCAGGACCTCGGCCATCACCTCCGCGATGCCGATCTGCCGCCCGATGGCCCCCGCGGTCCGGGGGTTGTCCCCTGTGACCATGATGACCCGGAGCCCCATGGCCTGGAGGGCCTCCACCGTCCCCTTCGCCGTGGGCTTCAGGGTATCGGCCACCGCGATGAGACCGGCAGGCTGCCCGCCCGCTGCAGTGAGCACCACGGTCTTCCCTTCCTGTTCCAGGAGAGTGATCCGCTGCTCAAGATCCGGGGCCACCGGGATATTCCGTTCGGAGAGAAGGAGCCGGTTCCCGATCA
This sequence comes from Methanomicrobiales archaeon, assembly GCA_028678665.1. GTDB lineage: Archaea > Halobacteriota > Methanomicrobia > Methanomicrobiales > JACTUA01 > JAJRCY01. Next base: position 18,178 of record JAJRDA010000011.1, read on the forward strand.
CCACCTCCTCCCCCAGGACCCGGGCCATGACCCCCTTCCCGCCCAGGGTATCGAAACCTTCGACCGGCTGCAGGGGGACCTTCCGTTCCTCCGCCTTCCGGACGATGGCCTCGGCCAGGGGATGGAGGGAATTCTTCTCCACGCTGGCGGAGAGGGAGAGCAGGGTTTCTTCCGTGATGCCCAGCGCGGCAAGGTCCGTCACCTCCGGCTTCCCCCTTGTCAGGGTGCCGGTCTTGTCGAAGAGGATCGCGGTGAGCCGCTCCGGTGTCTCCAGCGCCTCACCCCTTTTGATCAGGATCCCGAGCTCGGCCCCCCGCCCGATTCCCACTGTCACCGCCGTGGGAGTGGCCAGGCCCAGCGCGCATGGGCAGGCGATGACCAGCACCGAGATGAGGGCCGTGAGGGCGAAGAGGAGCGTGTTCCCCAGGAGCAGGTACCAGGCCAGGAACGCTCCCAGGGCGATGACGAGCACGACGGGGATGAACCAGGTCACGGCCCGGTCCGCGATCCGCTGCACCATGGGCTTGGACCCCTGTGCCTCTTCGACCAGGCGGATGATCTGGGCGAGCACCGTCTCTTTCCCGACCCGGGTGGCCCGGAACCGGATCACACCGTTCTGGTTCACGGTCCCTCCCACCACCTGCATCCCCTTCCGCTTCATCACGGGAATGGGCTCTCCCGAGATCATGGACTCGTCCACCGACGACTCACCGTCCAGCACCTCGCCGTCCACCGGTACTTTCTCCCCGGGTTTCACGATGAGCACCTCGCCGGCCTGGACGTCAGGGAGGGGGATCTCCACCTCCCTGTCCTCCCGCACGACCGTCGCGGTCCGGGGGGCGAGGGCCACGAGCTTCCGGATGGCATCCGAGGTCCGGCCCTTGGCCCTGGCCTCCAGGTAGCGCCCCAGCATGAGGAACGCGGCCAGCATCAGCGCCGTCTCGTAGAACATGAAGTCCGGCGTGAGGATGAGGGAGAAGGTCCCGAGCACGCTGGCACCGTAGGCCACGCCGATTCCCATCGCGTACATCACGTCCATGTTCAGCACCCGGTTCTTCAGCGCGCGGTACGCGCCCAGGAAGATCGGCTGGGAGAGGTACAGGAACGGCAGGATGGAGACCACCAGCATGAAGAGGGGCATCGGCAGGGGGAGGTGGACGTGCGGGAGGAACATCAGCACCATCAGGGGGATCGAGACCCCGAACCCGACGATGATCCGGTTTCTCTTGTCCCGCAGGTCCTTCTCCCGGGCCTCACGCTCCAGGTCGGCCGTGTCCTCACCCTCGATGCCCAGGTACTGGTAGCCCGCCTCCTCGATGGCGCGCCGCATCTCGGGGATCCCGACGAGGGACGGGTTGTAGGTGACGTAGGCCCGCTCGGATCCCAGGTTTACCATCGCCGAGAGAACACCGTCCAGCGCCCGGAGGGCGGCCTCGTTCGTTTCCACGCAGGTGGCGCAGGTCATGCCACCGATTTTTATCGTCACCCGCTCCGGGACTGCCTGGTAGCCGGCCTCCTCCACCGCCTTCTGGAGGTCTGCTGCCTTCACCCGGGACGGGTCGTACTCCACCCGGGCGGTCTCCCGGCCCAGGTTCACCTCCGCTTTCGCCACCCCCTCCACGCCCTCCAGGGACTTCTCGATGGTCACGGCACAGGTGGCGCAGGTCATCCCCGAGATCTTCAGCTCCGCCAGCTTCTTCTTCTCCGGCCCTGCCCCGGGTTCTCCCTTACCGGTCTCTGATCCCGCCATGGACTCCCTCCCTGTGCCATCCCCGCAGCACGGTGAGGAGCCGGTGGATCTCCGGCCCTCAAAAAACCTTCACACGGGATCTGCGGGCGGAGGAACGAATTAACAGGTTTTCAATTTCGTTCTGCATGGACAGATAAACCTATCCATGGACGTATCTCTTCATTCCATGGAGATCAACAGGATCCGGACCTCATTTTTGTTATTTATGGGACTGATATCAATGTATCGCATCCACGCAGTACATAGGGACTGTTTGATTTTTCGGGAATTTTACGGCGGAATTATCTATAAATAGTCGATTTCCATTAGATTTATCTGAAAACACTTAACCTTCCCACAGGATACAGAAGTGCATCGATGATGACCCAGAAACAGTGGGAGGCAGGGAGCCTCCCTACCGGTGCAACCGGTCACGGAACATCCGCAGACGATCCCCCCGAGGGAATCCAGGGGGGGGTTGATCAGCACATCGAGGACGGCTTCTGGGCGGTGATGGAGAACCGGTATTCGGCGGCGCTCCTCTCCTTCTCGGCGGCCCTCCGGGAGGATCCGGCCAGCCACGAGGCGCTCTACGGGACCGCCTTCAGCCTGATGAAGCTCGGGCAGTATGACCGGGCAGAGAGGGTCCTTTCCGAGGGTCTCTCAATGTACCCGGAGAGCCGGGACCTCCTGGAGGAGCTGGGGGTACTCTACCACCTCAGGAAGCAGTACGGGAAGGCCGTCCGTACCTTCGACCGCGCCCTCACGATGGAGGGGGCCGGACCGGAGACGGCCCTCTGGAAGCGGGAATCCCTGTACCGGATGGCCCTCGGATATTTCGACCAGGGTGAGTACGAGCGGGCCCTGCAGGCCTTTGACCATGTGCTTACTCTTGACAGGTCCCATGGGGACGCCCTGGCGGGCAAGGTGGCAGCCCTCCGGATGCTGGGGCGCAGGGACGATGCCCTCGCCCTCACGGAGCAGTCCCTGGCCCTTGCTCCTGACAACGCCGGGCTGCACTACCAGCGGGGATGGCTCCTCATGGACGCGGGCCGGCTGGAACAGGCGGAGGCTTCCTTCCGGGAAGCCTCCCGGAGGGCTCCCCGCTGGACCGAGCCGGTCCTGGCCCGGGCGGAAGCCCTGGAACGGCTCCAGCGGGGCTTCGAGGCGGTCCCCCTGCTCCAGGCGCTGGAGAAGACCCATCCCGACCGCACCACGCTCACGGCGCAGCTGGGATGGTACCACCTGCGGCGCCATGACCGGGCCCGGGCCCGGAAGATCTTTCTTGCGATCACGGAGACGGGGAGGGATCCGCTGCCCGGGATCTCCGGTCTTGCCGCCGTTTATGTCTCGCTGGGGCGGATGGAGGAGGCCCGGCGGGTCTATCGCACCCTGGTGGCATCGGAGCCGCGGAATCCCCGGTACCTGGCCCACCTGGCAGGGCTCCTGACCCGGCAGGGGGACCCGGCATCCCTGGAGGAGGCCGATGGGCTCCTCCATGCCGCCCTTGTCGCGGACCCCGCCTGCGACCAGGCCTGTTCAGCCCTGGGCGTGCTGGCCTACCTCAGGGAACGGATGACCGAGGCGGAGGAGTGGTTCCAGCAGTCCATCCACCTGAATCCCCGGGGCGACGGGCACCGGCTCCTGGGTGCCCTCTACTCCATGACGGGGAGGCTCCGGGAGGCGGGGGAGGAACTGGCGAAGGCGGTGGAGTTCCACCGCCGCGATACCCGGGCGCTGCTCGTCCAGGGGAGTATCGCCCTCATGGAGGGGAGGGCACACCAGGCTGCCGCCCTGTTCCGGCGGGCCGAGGCGGCGGATCCCGAGATCCCCGAACCGCCCCGGGCCCTGGCTGTGGCGCTCTCCGCTGCAGGGAACCCCCTGGAAGCCGAGAGGGTGCTCGTGAGGAGCCTGGCCCGCCTGGACGGGGAGCACCGCCTCCCCCTGCTCCTGGCCCTTGCCGATGTGCACATGGCGGCCGGTGACCGCACCCGGGACCCGCTCCGGTACCGGGATGCACTCCGGAACCTTGACGAGGCAAAGATGATCGCCCCTGCCCATCCCGACGTGCAATTCCGTGAGGGGATCCTCCACGCACGGCTGGGGGATCTCAGTGCTTCCATGGCATCGTTCCGGCAGTGCCTGAAGGCCGAGGGGCTGGAGCGCTACGCCGAACGGAACCTCAGGCTTCTCGCAGAGGTGGCGTCCCGGACAAGGCTCCTGGCCCAGCCCGGCCGGACGGGGAGAATTGTGGTGGCCGGCCTCTCCGCGGTCCAGCTGGCGGCGCTCTGGGGACTGGTACTCACCGGGAAAGTATCCGAATCCTCGGCCCTGATCCTCTCGCCCCTGCTGACGGTCCTCATCGCGGTGGTGGTGCTGGTCCCCGCCAGGGAGGAACACGGCATGCAGGCAACCCCGGAGCTCGCGTTCCCTGCAGAACCCCTCGTCTTCCCTCCCCTGTGGGAGGCACCGATCGTCTGGCCGGCACCGGCCAGGCCGGCACTCCGGGGATGACAACCTGTGGATTCGTCTATCTTCGTGTATTGCGGATCCGAGACCAGTCCAGTCCGGTCCCTCCTCTTTGGGGGAGGGCAACGGAAGGAGGAAGAGCCCTCCCCCGACTCCCCTCCCCGTGAGGTAATGTACTTCCGGGGTTTTTCCTGGTCATAGGGTGAATTCTTCCCGTAAGATTCAGGGCCTGGCCGGTGCATCTCGTGCCTGACAACCATGGAAGAGACTATCCCGGATTTACTCTTTCCGGGTTTTTGCCCGGCACTCCACCGCATGCCGGTGGGCCGCCCTCAGGGGCTCCGGCATCCGGTACCGGCTGGCGGTGGCAAGGACGATGTGGACGGCCGTTTCGAGACTGATCCGGTGGCCCGGCGAGACGTAGACCTCCCTCACTCCCGCCCGTGTCCGGACTGCGCAGCCGGCGACCCTGTCCCCGATATGCACGGGAGTGGTGTCGCCCCGGGCAGAACCGGGTGTCACCGCCACGGTCCCGAGAGGCCTTTCCGCAACCCCGATGGCCGGGACATCCAGGAGGATGCCCAGGTGGCTCGCAAGGCCGCACCCCTCCGGGTGGATTGTACCATGCCCGTGGAGGATCACGATATCGGGCCGGGTGGCCAGCTGCTTCCAGGCATCCAGGAGCACCGGCCCCTCCCGGAACGCGAAGAGCCCCGGCACGTACGGGAACTCCACCGGCCGCTCCGCACACTGCACATCGACAGGACAGAGGTCCGGGCAGTGGAGCACCGCCACGGCGCCGTATACCTGTGTCCCATCCCGGGAGTAAGCAGCATCCGCCCCGGCGATGAGCTGAGGCGGGGACCGGGGGAGACGGTCCTCCCGGATCACGCGGGCAGCGAGCACCCGCTGGATGCGGCGGGCGGCGTCGAGGGAGGGTGGAGATGCGAAAGTTCTAACAGGGAGGGCAGTATCCTCTCTGGGGGTGGGACCGGGAGGGGGCTCTGCCCCCTCCCGTCCGCCCTCCCCCGGTGAGGATGGTTGCTCCAACCCGTTTCCTGTCATTCCGGGATCCTGACGGTCAGGTGGATCTGGGGCGAACGTGAAAAAGGGGATTACTAAATTCCTCAGCCCGCCCTCACTCCGTGAGCTGCCTCCGCTCCCGTACCGAGGCAGCGTGGGCAGCGAGGCCTTCTGCCTCCGCAATGGCCTCCACCATGTCGCCGACAGCCTCCAGGCCATCCCGGTCCATGATCTGCACCGACGAGGTCTTCATGAAGTGGCGCACGTCCAGGCCCGAGTA
>JAJRDA010000012.1 GCA_028678665.1 Methanomicrobiales archaeon
CTCATTCTCACCGGAATCGGGGGGATTGGCATCCCCCCTCACCCTTCGCAGGAATCGGGGGGATAGGCATCCCCCCTCACCCTTCGCAGGAATCGGGGGGGATAGGCATCCCCCCTCACTCACCTCTACCCTGCGGTCGCAAGCCTTTTCCTCCTCCACCGCTGACGTCACAGTGGTGACTCCCCCCATGCTGGGTATCTCCACCTACTGTCTCCACCAGCGCCCCCTCCCTGAAGTGCTGGATGTGCTCACCCCCCACACGGACTGCGTGGAGATCATGGATGACGGCCCCCATTTCCTGCACGATGCCGCGCCGCTCGCCAGCCACTCCTTCCGGTACTGTTTCCACGCGCCGGCCCGCGGCGTGAACATCGCCTCCCTCCACGAGCCGATCCGGAAAGCCTCGGTGGAGGTGCTGGTCCAGTGCTTTGGGGTTGCCGCCGAGGTGGATGGTCCCGTCGTCATCCACCCCGGTTATTTTACCTGGCCCGGGGAGCGGGAACAGGCAGAGCAGCGGTTTCGCCGGTCCCTCTCGGATCTCCGCAGGGAGGCCGGGGAGCGGGGGGTACGGTTCGCCATCGAGAACATGGGGAACTGGGATTACTTCTTCCTCCGGTTCCCGGAGGAGGTCCCGATGCTGGACGGGATCGATCTCGCCCTGGACGTCGGGCACGCGAACCTGAACGGCTGCCTGGACCGGTTCCTCCCCTGCCGGATCGCCCACGTCCACCTGCATGACAACGATGGGACCAAGGACAGCCATGCACCGGTGGGGTCCGGCACGATCAATTTCCGGCCGGTGATGGATGCCGTGCGCCGGGACGGGGCCACCCCCATCATCGAGGTGGAGACTCTGGAGGGCGTGCTCCGGAGCCTGGAGGCGCTGAAGGGGTTGTGAGGGGGGCGGGAACCTCGTTGCCGTGCAATATGCCGGCGGTTTCCCGCTTATTTTATAAGCCATGGTCACCAACTTAACTGGCATCCCTGCCTTCGTGGCTCAGCCGGTAGAGCGTGTCCTTGGTAAGGACAAGGTCGCGGGTTCGATTCCCGCCGAAGGCTTCGTTTTCTGCGTTCATATCCCATCTCCTGCATTCCGTCCCGGGATATCACCTTGGTGAAGGAAGAACCACTCAATTCTTTTAAGGCCATGAGACAACGATATGCAGGATCATCCCGTGACACAGCCCGCTTCACTGTTCGGCATGCCCACGGAGAAGGGCAGATGGGTGTTTGTAGGAATGGGTCTCGTCATCAACCTGTGCCTGGGTTCCGTGTATGCATGGAGTGTCTTTGTCGAACCGCTCACCAGGTATTTCACGGGTGAACCTGGCACGGCGGTCACGGCAAATGAGGTGCTCCTGCCATTCTCGGTGGTGCTTGCAGTCTTTGCCCTTACCATGCCGTTCACCGGTCCGATCATCGACAGGTATGGACCCCGGAACGTGACGATCATCGGGGGCGTGCTGGCAGGCCTTGGCTGGATGCTCGCATCCTTCTCGTCATCTCCCCTGGTACTTTCCCTCCTGTTCGGGGTGAGCGGCGGCATTGGAGTGGGTATTGCCTACAGCGTGCTGGTGGCAGTTGCCGCATGCTGGTTCCCGGACCGGCGGGGCCTCGCGGTCGGGATTTCGGTGCTGGGTGTCGGATTCTCCGCGTTCTTCACCGCCAATCTCGCAGGCTATCTCATCGCCGTATCCGGTGTGATGAACACGTTCAGGATCTTCGGTATCGCGATCATCGTGCTCACCACACTGCTCGCACTGCCTTTGAAATTCCCGGCACCGGGATGGGTTCCGGCGGGGTGGACTCCCCCGGCCCTGAAACCCGGAGAGGAACAACCCTGCGAATGCGACCGGTCCATGATGATGAGATCCCCCTCATTCTACGGGCTCTGGGCCTGTTACTTCCTTGGATGTCTCGCCGGCCTCATGGCCATTTCGATCGCAAAACCGGTGGGCACCGACGTGGGAATCGAGGCAGGGCTTGCCACACTCCTCGTGGGTTTCTTTGCGATCTTCAACGGGGCCGGGCGCCCCGTCTTTGGTGCACTCACCGACCTGATCACGCCCCGGAAGGCAGCCATCGTATCCTTCATCCTGATCGGCTTCGCATCCCTGCTCATGTGGCAGGTCCCCAGCGAGCCCGTCTACATCCTCGCCTTTGCCGTCCTGTGGGGATGCCTCGGGGGCTGGCTGGCCATCGCACCGACAGCCACAGGAAGTTTCTTTGGGACCCGCGATTACCCGAGGTGCTACGGGGTAGTGTTCCTGGCGTTCGGGGCCGGTGCGATCGCCGGACCGCAGCTCGCGGGATTCATCAAGGCATCGACCGGAACGTATCTCGGGGTGTTTCCGTACGTGCTGGCGCTGGCGCTGATCGGGATGGTCATTGCGTTCACCCTGATGAAACCTCCAGGACTGAGGCCTGTGAACGCGTGAACATCAGTGATACTATCGACGAAAAAAAGGCGTTAAGGTTGGATATCAACGTAAAAAAAGTTATTTCTGTCGTCGCTTTCCTTCACAATATCGAAATGATCAACTTCGCACTGGAGTCGAATCATGTTTGGGACGTAACTCCTGTAACCTAAATCCTCACACCTGAGTGTGAACCCCGTGGAGACTGTGGTCTGACTGTTGCCTTCAAGTTTTGGAATACTATTTGAAAATTGGTAAAAGTGCCTCTCGTTGATGTTCCCAGTGCAAACCATGTAACATCCTACCCCAATATATTGAGCGGGTTCAGGTCCGTCGTTCCGTACTGTCGCAAAGAGCTGATCGTTCTCAAACCATACTTCCCAGATTTTCAAATCTGGCAGCGCCTGGGAAGGGGTCACCGTACAGGTCTCCGACTCACGACAAGCCCCCCATGCTCCATTATCACAGGTGCACATTTTCCCGTGGTAGCAGTCCCCAGTGGAAGATGCAACATAATATCCCCCATCGGCAAGACACTTTTTTTCCTGCCTGTCACAACCTGCTGCGAGGATAAGGGCGATAAACAGAACCACCAGTATGATCAATTTCTTCATATGCCACCATTGCAGTAGAATAAAGTCGGAGCCGAAAAACCTTGTGTTTTTATTTCCGTCAGAAACTCCGGGATGGGTTGGAGATGATTCCCCTCAGTTGCCCGGGATATCTTTCACTCCAGGGGAGGAAGGAGGGTTGCGGGTTCGAAGTTCACCCCCTGCGTCCCACTTCTGGAGAATCGGGCTCACCTGAATATTACACCATAACGCCTGCGATATTACTATCAAATGGGGGATGGAGGCCAGGGGACAACCTTCCTGCCCTTACCGTCTACTCCGTCGAAGCACCACCATCATACTGATAACTGAAAGAGCTCCCAGTGCCGGGAGAAGCGTGGAGGATGCGACGGGGGTTGTTGGTGGCAGGTTTGTTACCTGGGCATTGAGGGTAGGCGACAGTGTGACCGTACTCCCACCCGTGACCTCGACCTGCGTTGACCACGGGGCATAGCCCTGCAGCTCGACGGACAGGGTGTGCTGGCCTGCACTGACGTCCTCGATCAGGCAGGGTGTTTTTCCTTTCACCACGTTATCGACAAAGACGAGGGCCCCCGGGGGTTGCGAGGAGATCGAGAGTTTCCCGGTATTTTCAGATTCCGTTCTGCCGGGGCTGATCGTCAGCCATCCGTAACTCACCACTGCATTGTCACCGGATATGACATGGATCGAGTAATCCGTTCCCGGAGGCACATCTTCCGGAACTGTCCAGTAATAGGATCCCTTTTCTGCTGAAACGGAGGACGTGATGGTTCTGAGGGGGATAAAAGGATTGATACCCTGTTTCAGTTCGATCCGGATATCCATGCCCTCAAGGCCGGTCTGGGTCCAGGTAATCTCGTGCCCGGTGCCTGTCTGCCAGTGGTGACTGCTGGTGGGCGCGGAGACCTTCAGGGTTTTAGGGGTGGTCGTGACGGCCGATGAGATCAGCCTGAATGCGTTTTTGTCCTTCACCTCCGGGTATCTGCTCGAAAAAATTCCGATATAATTCACAGTCTTGTCGGTAATGAGGGGATAGCAGCCGTACACGTCTGTCGGAACGGTCCAGGAGTACGATCCGGACGCTGCCGGAGGGTGATCACTGAAATATTCGATGGTTGGCTGGAAATCGGATTCGGGGGCGCACTCCAGATAGATCGTGACGTCCGAGTTCTCAAGGCTGGTCTGTGTCCAGGTAATCGCATATGTCTCCCCCGCTTCCCAGGTGGGCACAGGAGAACCGGGGGTGGTGAGTGTCAGACTCCTGCTGGGATCGGTTGATGGCCACGACCAGAAATATCCTCTGTCATCCTTCACCTCCGGGTAGTTCAACGAGGTGATGTGGATGATATAAAAAATATTCACGTTGAGCGTTTCAGGGACCGTCCATGAGAACTTACCGGCCGTTGCGGGAGTGGAGGAACTGATGGTCTGCACGAAGTCATCATAAAAATATAATTCGATCCTGACATGCGTGTTCTCCAGGCCGGTCTGGGTCCAGGTGATCTCATGCTGCGTACCCTCTATCCAGGAGGGATACTGCGTATCCCACGCCGGGCCGGTTTCAACGGGGCTCGTGATCTTCAGGGTTCTGGTATCGGCTGCGGTCACAGCCGGTACCAGTGCTCCGAAGACCAGCAGGACCACGCCGGCGCAGAAAAGGGTTGAGATAAATCTCGTGTCTTGTACCATCGTTCATGCCCTCCGACACAGATCCTAGGGTGATAGTATGCTCAAGATGCGAGGCAATAATCATTTTCAATTGCAGTGTCGGCAATCCCGGGCATTAACCTCTCATCACCCTTCCCTGCACTGGCGGAGGAGGTACGAGGGGGAGGTTCCCGGGCGACTCCTGCCCAGGCTCGGAACGATCCCCCGCCTCAGGCATTTCATTCCACAATATTTTTATCCTCCAACAGGGGAATTCCCCATGGGTCATCCCTATGGTATTCGAGTTCCTGAGAAGGGGAAAGGGTGGGCGAGAGAAGGAGCTGACAGACCAGCAGAAGCAGCAGCAGGAGCTGGAGGCGGATCGGAAGCAGAAAGAGCGGCTGGACCGGATGATGAAGGATTCCGGGGACCAGCACCGGAAATTTACAGAAAAGATGCAGAAGGATGCCCAGAAGAGGGCCATGGACGAGCACAAAAGGGCCATGGACGCCCATAAAAAAGTCCACGACGACTTCGTGAAAAGAAACCGCAAGTTCTGAACCGGAGACTCACCGGGCGGGGAATGACACCATCGGTGTCCGGGTCCCGGATACCTGCCGGCGTTTGTCGGAAGCGGAACATGCGATCATCGTAACCTGACGTTCAGCGGTGGTGACCCATGGAATTCTTTGACTCGGCATATCAGGGCAGACCCCCCTGGGACATCGGCCGGCCCCAGAAGGAGTTCGTGGAGCTGGTCCGGAGGGGCGAGATCTCAGGATCTGTCCTGGATATCGGATGCGGGACAGGGGACAATGCCCTCTTCTTTGCAGGAGAGGGGCACGAGGTGTGTGGGATCGACTCCGTACCACGGGCCGTCGATAAGGCGAAGGAGAAGGCAGCAGAACGGGGACTCCCGGTCCATTTTCTCGTCCTGGACGCCCTGCACCTGACGAGCCTCGGGAGGACGTTCGATACTGCCACCGACTCCGGGCTCTTCCACACGCTCTCCGACGAGGATCGGCCGGTCTACGTGGACCAGCTGGCCGCGATCCTCTCCCCGGGCGGGCGCTACTTCATGCTCTGCTTCAGCGACCGCGAGCCTGCCGGGTACGGTCCCCGGAGGATTACGGAGAGGGAGATCCGGGAGAACTTCCGGGTCGGCTGGACGATCCATTACATCCGGCCGGCAACCTTCGAGAGCCGCACCCGGGCCGAAGGTTCCCGGGCATGGTTCTCGTCGATATCGAAGAATTGACGGATGGGGATCAGGCGATATTCAGACCTGCTTCGCAATGAAGGGATATGATAAAATTATTTTTTATATTTCGGAGCTGAATGCTATCCATGCATCACCTGGGTCCTGTGACGCTCTGCATTCTGGCAATACTCATCTTCGGCATTCCGTGCGTCCATGCCCAGGCTGGCGTCACGGTAGGCCCGGATATGAAGTGGAGTTATGCGCAGACCTATAACGAGGAACAGCTCGCGGCAAGCGGGTACATCATCACCGGTGAGGACATTGCATTTGCCAGGGGGCGGGTGGCCGACGCCGAGGAGGACTGTGCGAATATGGGCGGGGTATGGTGCACGTACGCAGGTGACGACCGGAAGGCCCTCCAGAGAATGCTTAACGTGCAGGGCCGGCAGACGAACAATCCGCACCCTGACATGGTTGACACCGGCCCGGTCCCGGATCTCACGAATACGGATATCATCTCCTCGGCATGGAAACAGCTTGAATCCATCGCCTCTCAACTGGCAGACTGGATAGATGGCCTCTTTGCAGCTCTGAACATCTAGTGCGCCAGTACATTGACGGGAAATTGTCGCGTCCATACCATTTTGCCCGGGGAGATGCCACCGGGATCCGATGGATATCTTCACCCACGCGGTCGCCATTCTCGTGATCCTGTACACCACAGGCAATGCCGCGTTCATTCCGTTCGGTATCATCGGGGCGGTCATCATCGATATCGATATGGCATACGCTTTCATCCCCCGCCGCGTCCCCTCCCTCTACCTCCTCCACCATGGCGGGTTCACCCACAGCGTATCCGGCGCCACGTTCCTCTCGGCGGTCGCCCTCGGTGCAGCCCTCGCCCTCTCCGGGGCAGGTCTCCTCCCGGGGACCCTGCCGGAAGGGATGCTCCTCCCGGCGTTTGCCTGCGTGCTGGCCGGGGCGTACCTCCACCTGTTCCTGGATTACCTGGCGGCCCCCGGTCTCCCGCTCCTCTACCCCGTGACAGAGAAACGGTACGGCCTGGCCATGTTCCCCATGCCCGTCTATCTCCTGATTTCCCTCCTCTCCATTGCCTCGCTGGCCGTCATCCTCCTCCGGGGTCCCACGCAGGAACTTGCCGCCCTCTATGGCGTGGTATTTTCCGGTCTGATCCTCATCAGCGCGGTGATGACGTGGCAGGTGCACCGGAAGACCCGCGGGAGATCCTATCCCACCCTCCACCCATTCCAATGGATTGTCATCCGGGATGAGGATTCGACCTGTTCCACCCTGACCTATGATATGTTCCGGGGAGTGACCCGGGAACGGAAGTATGAGAAGTACCGGAATATCACGCCTTCAGACGTCAACCGGTACGACAGTCTCCCGGAACTCAGGCGACACAGGTATTTCTCCTATCTCTCCACCGTCGAGAAGAATGGCACCGAGATCACCTTCCACGATCCGGTCCGGGAAGAAGGGCTCATCTCCTACCCGCCCTGGTATCCCTCCGTCACCATACGCACCGGGGACGCAGTATCCTGAAGGTGAGGATCCTTCTCCGCAGAACCGTCTGGAAGGTGTCGGAGCTCATCGGGGATGACCCGGCAGGGAGATGGGAAAAGGGTATGGATGAGGAGTTCCGTACGATAAGAGAGGGGATCTGATGGCCACGTCAGGAAGTTCACAGAGCCTGCTGGGGGAGTATCTGAATCTCTTTGCTGCAACGGAGATCTTCATTTTTGTATTCATGGAGATTGTCACGAAACTGGAGAACGTTCAGCGGGTGATATTCAAAAAGGCACAGCGCAACGATTACCTCATTTTTATCCTGCTGTTTGGCCTGTTCTCCATCTTCGGGACCTATGTCGGGACTCAGGAGAGGTCCGGGGCCATCACGAACATCCGGGATCTCGCTCCGATGGTGGCGGGGCTCGTTGCCGGTCCCTACGTGGGCCTGGCCGTGGGACTGATGGGAGGGATCCACCGCCTGTTCCTAGGCGGGGTGACGGCGGTCCCCTGTTCCCTGGCAACGATTCTGGCGGGGGTGCTCGCCGGTCTCGTGTACCATGTCAGGAAAGGAAAACTCATCGGAATCATCCCGGGCATGCTCTTTGGCGCGGCCATTGAGGTACTCCACGGCGGACTGGCAGTGCTGATGATCCAGCCTTTCTCGCGTGCGCTCGAGATTCTCTTCCCCTCCATTCCCGAGATGATCATCGCCAATTCACTGGGTGTGGGGATCAGCATCATCATCATCCACAGTGTCACAGAGAGAGAGAGACCGGCTGCCGCAGGATAACCGGGCTCTCTTTTTCGCCATCGCCCATCGCTCCGCGCCACGCCCTTTACAGGGATCCCTCACCATTCCCTTTCCCGGAACCACTTCGCAAGGATCAGGATCCCGAGACTGCCGGCCACTGCCGCGAACCCGAACCCTGGCGTGGTCGTGGCAGGGACCGGCGTCGGCGTGGTCGTTGCGGGTTCCGGTGTCGCGGTTGCAGAGGGTGTTGTCGCGGTGGTGACAGGCGTCTCTGTGGGAACCGCGGTCTCGGCAGGCAGCATGACCATCTCGGCGGCAGGCGGTGGCGTGCAGTCCTCCAGCTCCTGGTAGTACACGTCGTACGAACCGTTCCGGTCATCGGCCCAGGCGACGATGCAGCCCCCAACCTGGACATCCGATTGCTTTGCCCGGTCGTCGTTGAATCCGGTCATTGCCCCCGTGGCAAGGTTGTAGGTGTACACGTCAAAGTGCCCATTCCGGTAATCGCTCCATGCCACCCGGTCCCCAGAGATGGACGGCGCGAACTGGTTCTGATCGCCTTCCGTCACCCGGGTCTCATCTCCGGTCACCACATCGAGCACAATGATATCATAGTCATCGCCCCGCATATCGGCCCATGTCACCCGGTTCCGGTCGATCTGCGGGTATCCCTGGATACCGGTCCGGTTCGTGATCCGTTCCCAGGTCTGGTCCCGCACATCATAGAGAAAGATGGCGGGACTATCAAGACGATCAATCCAGATGACCCTGCTCCCTGAGATGTCGGGGTTGTACGCCCACTTTTCGCTGGGGATCTTCTTTCTCGTTCCGGTGGTCAGGTCCTGCACCATCAGGTTCACGCTGCTGTGGCCCGCCGGCTCATCCTGCCAGGCCAGCAGGTTCCCTGAGATGCGGGGGTTCACCTGATCGCCCGGGAGCGTGATCCGGGTGGTCTCTCCATTGCCGGTCCGGTAGAGGTACAGGTCGGTGTCGGTCTGTTCCCATCCCTTCTTCTCATAGGCCGTGTAGACCACCCAGTTCCCGGACACGGAAGGGCTGCGCTGGATGGCGGGGCCGGTGGCGATGGCCGTGGTGTTCCCCGTCGCGATGTCGTACAGGTAGATATCCGAGTCCCCCGTGGCCTTCCGGGATTCATAGACAAGGAACCGGCCATCGAATTTTCCCGGGATATCCTCGGTGGAAGTACTGGATACCTGTACTTCGATACCGGCAGGAGGCCTCGTCCAGGTGGGGACCGGTGTGGGCGTCGCGGCGGGCGGCGTTGTCGCGGGTACGAGGCGCCCCCGGAACTCGATCCTGCGCGTGGCATAGGTCCTGACATCGACGTTGCTCAGATCCGCAGGACGGGTCACCGCGTAGACCACGTAGGTCCCCTCGTTCACCCCCACTCCTGCTGCCGATGTATCCCAGGAGAATCTCCACACCC
This sequence comes from Methanomicrobiales archaeon, assembly GCA_028678665.1. Lineage (GTDB taxonomy): Archaea > Halobacteriota > Methanomicrobia > Methanomicrobiales > JACTUA01 > JAJRCY01. Next base: position 9,590 of record JAJRDA010000012.1, read on the forward strand.
GGCCGGAGCCAACCGGAGCCGAATCCACATCGCCCTCCCTTGCCAGCCGGGAGGTATCGGTGAGCATGGTGCCCAGTTCATCCAGGCCCCCTCCCACCAGGAAGAGATATGTGGTGTCGGATTCCGTGTTGAGACCGGAAAGGTTCACCCGCTCACCGATCTGAAAAGTACCCTGTACAGGTTCGGAGATCCTGAGCACCGCCATTGCCGGAGATGCGATGACGACCATGAGCAGTACCGTGCACAGGGAAATCAGTGCCCGGTGAGAGGTACCATCGCTGCCCCTCCCGGGAGACGGCAATTCCTCCAGTCCCCTGTCCCTGCACCTCTGTTTCTCTACCGTCACGTTCATTCCATTCGCTCCATCACACGGTTGCCGGAAGAGAGGATAATGGTTCCACCCCGGGAGCTACCGCTGACAAGGACTGCCCCGCTTCCACCTGCCTTCCTGGGTCGCATCCCTCATAGGCCCCCTCTCAGAAAAAATGGGGACCAGCACCTGACCGGGTCTCAGCCCCGTGAATAGTGGTTCACAATCCAGCCGGCAGCGACAAGGACAACAATCAGGGGCAGCCAGGGGATATTCACAGTGATGAGCTGCAACTCCACCGCGAGCCAGATGAGGGCTAGCACCAGTATCAGCACCGCAAACGTCGGGAAAGATTTTCCACCCATACCCATCACCCTAAGGAAATCACCACCCGGGAGGAAAAATGCATCCCTTCCCCTCACCGCCTGCCGGCCCTTTCCCTGAAAGAAGACATCGCATCCTGGGGTGGGGTAAGTACTCTCTTCAGGGAGGGCGGGGAACCCCAATGAGCGGAGGGTAAGGTATATCATCCAGGGGAAACAACCCGCTGTCGTTTCGGAGTTCAGCGGGTGGAATATCGATGAGAACCTCCTGGGGCAGGGTGGCATGGGCGGTCGCAGGTCTCCTGCTGTGTACCGGGCTCCCCCTCCCTGCATTGGCGGATACCCAGCTGCTCGATTCCTGGGCATGGACCTATGGGGGCGCGATGAGCGACCTCGGTGCATCCGTGCGGGAGACCGGTGACGGCGGGTTCATTGTTGCCGGGAGTACCAGTTCCTTCGGCCGCGGGGATTTTGACGTCTACCTGCTCCGGGTGGGTCCCACGGGCATTCTCCTCTGGGAACAGCACCTGGGGACACCTGCAGACGAGTTCGGGGCCGATGTCCGGGAGACCGGGGATGGAGGTTTTATCGTGACCGGCTGGTCCTGGTCACCTGCCAATTCCACGGACGTGTACCTGATCCGGACGGATGAGGCCGGGAAAATGCTCTGGGAGCGCACGTACGGCGGACCCGGGAGCGACTATGGCCATGCGGTACTCCCGCTGGAGGACAGGGGATACGCGATCGCGGGGAGCACCGCCTCGTTCGGGCCCTCGGTGGATATGTACCTGATCCGGACAGGTGAGGACGGGACGAGGCTCTGGGAGAAGGCATTCGGGGGTCAGGGGGATGATGCAGGGTTCAGTCTCATTTCCATGGACGATTCGGGATTTGTCATTGCAGGGAGCACCGGATCCTTCGGGTCATCCAGCGATGTCTTCCTGGTCCGCACCGCACCCGATGGTGCAGAACTCTGGGAGCAGCATTACGGGGGCCAGGGGATCCAGGAGGGGAGATCCGTTGCGAGGGCGGAGGATGGCGGCTTCCTCATTGCCGGGGGGACCGACCCTGCCCTTGCAGGGCTCTGGGATGCCTACCTCGTCCGGATCGACAGCCAGGGACGACTCCAGTGGGAACAGGCAATAGGGGGCAGCGGCAGCGAGTATGGCACTGCCGTTGCCATGACCGATGGCGACGGGTATTACCTTGCCGGCAGGACCAGTTCCACCGGGCCATCGACCGATGTCTCCCTTGTCCGGGGGAGTTCCCTGGGAAATCCTCTCTGGGAACGGACCTTTGGCGGCGCCCGGTACGATGCGGCATCGGCCCTCCAGCGGACCTCGGACAGGGGCGTTGTCATTGCAGGGACCACGGATTCATTCGGGAGGGGGGATGAAGTATACCTGATCCGGCTTGTGCCGCCGTCAGGGTCGCTGGTGGTGACCTCGACTCCTGCAGGAGCTTCGCTGTCTCTCGACGGTATTCCCCGGGGCGTGACCCCGGTTTTTCTCGAGAATGTCTCGGCCGGGCCCCACAGGGTCCTGCTCCTGCACCCGGGATATGAGGATTACCATGCGGACACGAGGGTGGAACCCGGGGCCGCTCCCACGGTGGTGGATGCGATGCTCGTGGCCATCCCCGGGACACCTCCCGTCACCGTGACCCCCACGCCGGCCCCTGTTCCCCTGATCGGACACCTGTTCCCTGCCCGTCTGCCGGAAGGGTCCGCACAGGGGGAGACAGGATCATTCTTTTTCTTCTGGCCGGCTCACCTTTCGCACCTGCTCTCTTTCTTCTGATGCCGCGTGGCAGTGATCCCCCGGGCCTGTGAAGGATGTACGGGCTCCCGCATTCTCCACGTCCTGGCCCGCGAGAACCGGTCAGGGTGGGGGGGGGTTCTGGATGTCCCCATGAGAGTGACGGGAGGACGCCGTCACCCGTGGATCTTCCGGAGGATCCAGGCCATGTTGGCACCCAGGTTCCGCATCGTCCGGATCCCTTCCCCGTCCTGCTCCACGTCGCCGGGGTTCATGCCAATGCCCAGGTTCCAGTACGATGACCCGACTGTGAACATGCAGTTGATGCCGAAAAAGTGGTTGATCGTATCAAAGACATGGATGGCCCCGGCACGACGGACCGCCACGACGGCGGCCCCCACCTTCCGGGCATAGAGCCCGCCGTTGGCCATGCCCACGAACCCGGCCCGGTCGATGAGCGCCTTGGTCTCCGTGCTCACGTCGGCAAAGTAGGTGGGGGACCCCAGGAGTATCCCGTCAGCCTCCGCCATCTTCCCGATGCAGCCGTTCACGAAGTCGTTGTCGATCACGCACTTCCGGTCCCGTGTCTCGTAGCACTTCCCGCAGGCCGTGCACCCGTGCACCTTCTTCCCACCGATCTGGACGAGTTCGGTCCGGATACCCTCTTCCTTCAGCGCCGAGAGGACATGCCCCAGCAGCCGCCCCGTGTTGCCCCCCTTCCGGGGGCTCCCGTTGAATGCCACAACCTTCATGCCGGAAGAGTCGGCACCAATCCAGATAGAGTTCACCCACCGGGCTGCACCCGATCAGGCCAGAGCGGTGTTCCATGCACGCAGATTTCTACCGGAACGCTCTTCTCGGGGCGTGCGCCCCCCGCCGCGTGGGCGCCCACCCCCCTTCGGTTGATCCCCCCTGGAGCAGATTCGGTGAGAGAAACCGAAGGACTGACTATCCTCACCGGGGGAGGGACCGGGAGGGGGCAGCGCCCCCTCCCGCAACTATCCCGGCAACCGCCAGTAACGGAAAACAAGTAACTGAAAACACGATAGCCAGTTCCTGATGACCGGAGCGGTTATCCCGCTCCGTGATACCGTGGCGGTTATCCCGTTCCAAGGCCCACGTTCAGACAGGATTCCCATGGAGACCCTCATCTACTACTTCACCGGTACCGGTAACTCGCTCTGGGCCGGGAGGAAGCTCGCAGAGCATCTTCCGGATGCGTCCCTCCGGCCGATGGCACCCCTGGTCAGGAACGGCACGCGGATCCGCCCGGAAGCGGCCACCGTCGGGATCGTCTGCCCGGTCTATTTCCTGGGGCTGCCATCCCTCGTTGTACGGTTCGCAGGGATGCTGGACATGTCCGATACCGGGTACCTCTTCGCGGTCGTGACGATGGGTGGAATGGGCGGGACCGCCGCGCTCCGGCAGCTGGACGGGATCCTGTCGCGGAACGGCAAACGGCTGGATGCCGGTATCGCTGTCAGGATGCCCGGGAATTACCTGGTGGGGTACAGTCCCCCCGCCGCGGCGAAGCAGGAGCAGATGATCAGGGACACGGGGAAAGCACTGGCCGGATTCGCAGAGGCGGTAAAGGTGAGGCGAATGGCCCGGCCCGGGCCTGCCCTGGTCACGTCGTTCGTCCACGCGCTGATGTACCCCCGCTTCATCGCGTCCCTCCCCGACTCGGACCGGGAGTTCACCGTCTCGGACGCCTGCACGTCCTGCAACACCTGCGTCCAGGTCTGCCCGGTGGAAAACATCACGCTCGAGGCGGGAAGGCCAGCCTGGCACCACCGCTGCGAATGCTGCCTGGCCTGCATCCACGCCTGCCCGGTGGAGGCCATCCAGCGGGGGAGAACCACGGCAGGCCGGGACCGGTACCGGCACCCGGCGGTTACGATCCCTGACCTGAAAGCGCAGCAGGCAGGGGAGTCCCCCGTGCCGGCGGAACCACGATCTCCCCTGTAATCTGCCTGCCCCATATTTTTTCCGGAGGAGGCGGGTCATTCCGGCTACTCACCAGTGAGTAACGGGCCAGCCGTGGTACTGCCCCGCTATAATAGGATCCAGTGGAGTGGGCTTTTCAGCGGTTTCCCCGGCCGGTCGCTGCCGGCGTCCCGGCTGGCCCGCTGCCTTCGTCCGGGATGGAGACGGACACCGATGAGGGCGGGTAGGGGATGATCCCCCGGTCGCGCAGCGGGTCCCGCAACGTGACAGTACCCCCGTTCTTCTCCGCCACCGACAGATAGGAGAAGTACCGGTGCCGCCGTACCTCGGGGAGATCGCGGAACTGTTCCAGATCCTGTGCGCTGGTCCCCTGGAACCGGTCCAGGGTCAGGATGGGGGTGATGCCCCGGAGGAAGCGGTACTCGCGGAGACTGACGGTCCGGTCATCCGCGTCGAGGAGCAGCCACCGGAGCGGGTTGAAGGTCGGGATTGTCTGTCCCGGATACGTGAGTGCCATGTATCCCTTGACGGCTGCCGAGAGGCCGATGAATCCGAAAAAGATCGCGGCGTACCATCCCAGTGCGGCGGGCCCTGCCACACCCATTGCTGCCCAGGTGATGAACGCCAGGCTCACGGCAAAGAGTACCAGGCTCGGGCCCGGGAAGATGCCTGCCGTGAATTTCCTCTCTGTCAGCGGGTAGAGGAGCGGGATACCCGGGTACGCAAGGAAATCCTCCAGGACATGGAGGAGGGCCCCTGCGAGCATGCAGAGAAGGGCGACAGGACCGAAGAGTCCTGGCCGGATCCAGGGTACGAGACCGGTAATCGCGAGGGCGTACGCCACGAGAAACGCGAGGGTCGATATCGCGAGCGAGCCCGCGATGCTGTGGGTGAAGCCGCCATGGGTGAGGAGGTAGAGCCCGGGGCTCCGGCGCGAGATGGCACCGTACACCACGTCCACGTCAGGGATGATGGCCCCGAGGACGGCAAAGGGGAGGATATACCCGTCCGGAGGGATCGAGAAGATCACGAGAGCCGAGAGGGCGTGGGTGAAGGTGTCCACGGGAGAAGGGTTGTCCCCCGGCGGTATTAAACCGGGCGGCCCGCGGAAGAACCGGGTTCGCGGCTGAGCCGGTTTTCCGGTTAGGCCCCGAACCGGTACACGCCCCGCGGGGCATGGATCTCGAACCGGGCGCCGTACCCCTCCAGGCCGGTCTCCCGTATGGAGAGGCCCGTGATGGCCAGGATCTCCCGGGTGAGGAAGAGGCCGAGGCCCGTGTTCCTGCCGTAGCCCCGGTTGAAGATCAGGTCCTTCTCATCGGCTGAAATACCGGTGCCATTGTCCTCGCAAAGGAGGAGAAGGCCCTCCGGCGTTTCCTGGAAGGAGAACCGGATCCGGGTGGCCTGCCCGTGCATGATGGCGTTCTCCACCAGGTTGTGGAAGATCTTCTCCATCAGCGGGTCCGCGTAGACCTCGAGATCGTCCAGGTCCCCCATCACCTCCACCTGGCCGGGGATGATCCCGGCAGCCGCCCTCTCCACATGGTCCTGGACCCGCTGCCAAGAGGGGGACTTGACGCCGATTTCCTGGTACTCCCGGGCAAACCTGACCTGGTGGCTGAGCGTGCCGAGCAGCACCTCCTCCTTGCGGAAGATCTCCCGGAGATCGGGATCGCTCGTCATATCCCGCGAGAGTTCCACGTACCCCCCCAGGGCCGTGAGCCGGTTCATCATGTCGTGGCGGGTGATGCTCGCAAGAAGGTTCAGCTTCCGGTTCGCCTGCCGGAGGGCCTCCTCGGCCTGCTTCCGGTCCGAGATATCCCGGATGATGGCGAGAAGCAGGGGGCCATTTGGTCCCTGCACCCGGCTCAGGCTCACATCGGTAGTGAACTCCTCCCCACCCGGGCGCAGGTGGACCCACTCGACCCGCAGGGAGCCCTTCTCCGCGGCAGCCTTCAGGTGCTCCTGCAACAGGTCTGCCGACCGTTTCCCTGAGGGTTGCAGGTCCGGTGAGAACCCGTCGCAGGGGCTCCGGCCCATGATCTCCCCCCGGCTGCGGGAGAAAAGGGCTTCTGCCGCCGGGTTGCAGTCCACGTACCGATCGTCATCGATCAGGAGGACCGCGTCCCCCATCCGGGCAAAGAGCCTGCGGAACTCCTCCGGAGAAATCCCTGATGTCACCCGCAGGCCTCCGCCACTGTCATCCCTCTCAAATGCCGGTCGGGGAGGCGAGATGAAAAAGATATGGATTCCTCATTGGGGTGATCCCTTCTTTCTCATCTGATCCTATGCCCGGAAGAAGGGCTGCCACCGGACCGTAAAATGCAACACCTTAATTTCTGCGGGAAACGATACACGTACCGATGGTGCCCCTGGTGCTGGACCTCTCCGGGAAACGGGTGGTGATCTTCGGAGGGGGTGCGGTGGGCGTCCGGAAGGCCACCTACTTCTCCGGTGAGGCCGAGGTCACCGCGATATCACGGTCGTTCCTCCCGGAGTTCGATACTCTCTCAGTCCTCAGGGTGGTCCGGGACCTGGAGGCCGCGTCCGACCGGGACCTGGCCGGCCTCCTGGAGGGGGCGTTCCTGGCCGTGGCGGCGACGGATAACGCTGCCCTCAACGACCGGATCGGGAGAATCTGCCAGGCGAGGGGGGTCTTCTTCAACAATGCCCGGGGCACGCCGGGGAACGTGATCCTGCCCGCGGTCTTCAGCGGGGACCACTTCCGCGTGGCCGTGACCACGTTCGGGAAAGCACCGGGGATGGCCCGGGTCCTCCGGGAAGGGATGGAGACGGCATACCCCGGCCTTGACGCCATGATCGAGCTCGTGGAACGGTTCCGGGCCGCCCTGAAGGACACGGTCCCGGACCAGGCGGACCGGCAGGCCGTCATCGCCCGGGTGCTCGCCGACCGGGAGGTCTGGGACGCGGTGACCGGCGGGGGAGACCGGGCATGGGCCCTTGTCGAGCAGAGGTACCTCCATGGCCGGTAACCTCTTCGTGGACCTGGCGATAGCATCCGTGAGCCACCACGACGCCACGGTACCGGATCTGGAGACGGCACGTTTTCCCGATGAACCGGAGTTTCTCCGGATGGCACGGGAGCAGTTCCGCGGCGTGATCCTGCTCCAGACCTGCAACCGGGTGGAACTCTTCGTGCAGGGGAGCGGGGAAGCCCTCGCCGGGTTCCTGCAGGCCCAGGGGAAGACGGGCTACCAGGTCATGGAAGGCGAGGCCGTCCTCCGGCACCTGCTGGAGCTGGCCGCCGGCATCGACTCCATGATCGTGGGGGAGGACCAGATCCTGGGGCAGCTGAAGGAGGCCGCGGCGGCGAGCCGCGATGCGGGTGCCTCGAGCCCGGTCCTGGACCTCTGCATCGACAAGGCCGTCCACGCCGGGATCCGGGTGCGGGAGCTGACCCGGATCAACCGGGGGGCTGTCTCCATCGGCTCTGCGGCCGTGATCCTGGCCGAGCAGCTGCTGGGGGACCTGCGGAAGAAGCACATCCTTGTTGTCGGCAGCGGGGAGATGGGGATGCTCGTCGCAAAGGCGCTCATGGAGAAGGACCTGACCGCCATCTACGTGGCCAACCGGACCTACGAGCGGGCCGTCACGCTCGCAGAGAAGATCGGCGGGAAGGCGGTGTACCTGAAGGACCTGTACCACTACATCGCCCTCTCCGACGTGGTCATCTCCTGCACGGCGGCACCCCACCCCATCATCCACTGCGACGGCCTCGCCACCGCCATGCGGGAGCGGCAGTGGCCCACGGACCGGAGCCCCCGGCCGCTGGTCCTCATCGACATCGCCCAGCCCCGGGACGTGGAGGAGAAGGCCGGGGAGATCCAGGGGGTGAGCCTCTTCACGATCGACAACCTCCGTTCGGTCAGCGATGAGGCCCGCGAGGCCCGGCTTGCCGAGGCGGAGCGGGCCCGGGCGCTCGTGGAGGAGGAGGTCTCCCAGTTCACCGCCCTCGTGAACCGGGCCGCCGCGGACGACACCCTCTCGGTCCTCTACACCTGGGCAGAGGCGATCCGTACCCGGGAGCGGGACCGGGCTCTCCACCGCCTGGGCGACGACAGTCCCCGCACCGTTGAGATCCTGGACGATCTGACCCGGGTGATCGTGAAGAAGCTTCTCTCCGATGCCACCATCTCCATCCGGGAGTGCGCGGAGCACGGCGAGATCCAGCTGGCGGAATCGATTGTCCGCGCCATCACCGAAGGTGAGAAGATATGTTTCCCGAGAAACGAATGAGACGGTACCGGCGGCCCGGGATCCGGCGCCTCCTGGCCGAGACCCACCTGCGTCCCGAACAGCTGATTGCACCCCTCTTTGTGGACGAGACGATCCGCCGCCCAGCCTCCATCCCTTCCATGCCCGGGCAGGACCGGCTTTCCCTCGCCTCCCTCCCGCACGTAACTGGGGAGCTGCGGGACCTGGGGATCTCCGCAGTCCTCCTCTTCGGCATCCCGGCGCACAAGGATGAAGAGGCCACCTCGGCGTTCGACCCGGACGGGATCATCCCCCGGGCCCTCCACACGATCCGGGACGAGGTGCCGGATCTTACGCTGATCACGGATGTCTGCGCCTGCGAGTACACGGACCATGGCCACTGCGGGATCCTGGGCGGGGTGAAGGGGCGGACCGAGCTCCTGAACGACGAATCCCTGGATCTCATGGCAAAGATCGCCCTCTCCCACGCGGATGCGGGGGCGGATATCGTTGCCCCCTCCTGCATGCTGGACGGAGTGGTCATGACCCTCCGGGGCGCCCTGGACGACGGTGGGCACGACGACGTGCTGATCATGTCCTATTCCAGCAAGTTCGCCTCCAGCCTCTACGGACCCTTCCGGGAGGCAGCAGACTCCAGGTGCCAGTCGGGCGACCGGTCCGGCTACCAGCTGCCTGTCGGCAATGCCAGGGAGGCGCTCATGGAGTCCTTCCTGGACGCGGCGGAAGGCGCGGATATCCTGATGGTGAAGCCGGCCGGTTACTACCTGGACCTGATCCCGGCCCTCCGGGTCCACGGCCTCCCCGTCGCCGCCTTCCAGGTGAGCGGCGAGTACGCCATGATACGGGCAGCAGCGGCGCAGGGCTGGCTTCCCGAGCGGGAAGCGGTGCTGGAAACCCTCACCTGCATCCGGCGGGCGGGGGCAGATCTCGTCATCACCTACTTTGCGCGGCAGGCCGCGGGGTGGCTGCGTGAAGAGCAGTGAACTCTTCGGTGAAGCCAGGAACCTGATGCCCGGCGGGGTGTCGAGCCCGGTCCGGGCCATCTCCCCGTACCCGTTCTACACAAGGAAAGCGTCAGGCGCCCGCCTCACCACGGTGGAGGGGACCTCCCTCATCGACTGCTGCATGGCCTACGGGCCCCTGGTCCTGGGCCACGCTCACCCGGAGGTCAGGAAGGCGCTGGAGGCCCAGCTCCTGGAGGGGTGGGTGTACGGCACCCCCTCGCCCCACGAGCTGGAGCTGGCGCGGCTCATCACTGGTGATCACCCCTCCGTGGAGATGGTGCGTTTTGTCTCCAGCGGGGCAGACGCCACCATGTCGGCCCTGCGGCTCGCCCGGGGGTTCACGGGGAAAAGCGATATCGTCAAGGTGGAGGGCGGCTTCCACGGTGCCCACGACGCGGTCCTGGTGAAGGCCGGGTCCGGCGCGACAACCCTCGGGGTTCCGGACTCTGCCGGGATCCTTCCTGACGTTGCCCGTCATACCCTTTCGGTGCCGTTCAATGACACGGAAGCCCTGTCCCGGACCCTCTCGGCCCACCCGGACGTGGCCGCCGTCATCCTGGAACCGGTGATGGGGAACATCGGCCCGATCCTGCCCGCGAAGGACTACCTGGCCGGGGTCCGGTCCCTGACCCGGGAGCACGGGGTCCTCCTGATCTTTGACGAAGTGATCACCGGCTACCGGCTCGGCATCGGCGGGGCACAGAAAGCGTATGGCGTGAAACCCGATCTCACGACCTTCGGCAAGATCATCGGCGGGGGCCTCCCCATCGGGGCGTTCGGCGGCCGGCGGGAGATCATGTCCCTCGTGGCTCCCGCGGGGCCGGTCTACCAGGCCGGGACCTTCAACGGGAATCCCCTCTCGCTCACAGCCGGGCTTGCCACGCTGCGCATCCTCCACCGGGACCCCTCCGTCTACCGGAGGATGGAGGAAGGGACCCGGGCCATCGGCGAATCGGTTCCCCGGTCCGCGAACGGTTCCTTCGTCCGGCTGGGATCGATGTTCAAGTACTTCTTCCGGACCCGGCCGCCGCAGGATTACCGCCAGGCAAAGGAGTGCGACACCGCGGCCTTCCGTGCCTTCTGGATGCGGATGATGGGGCAGGGGATCTTTTTGCCCCCGTCCCAGTTCGAGACGAACTTCCTCTCCACCGCCCATGGGGAGGAGGAGATACGGGCCATCGCCGGGAGCTACGCCGCATGCCTCTCCGGCTAGGTACCCGGGGGAGCCGGCTTGCGCTCGCGCAGGCCGAGATGGCCTGCCGGGCCCTGTCAGCCCAGGGGGTAGAGGTGGAGACGGTGATCATCCGGACGAAGGGCGACGACGTGACCGGCGTCCCCCTCCACGAAATCGGCGGCCAGGGTATCTTTGTCCGGGCCCTGGACGACGCCATCCTCGCGGGCGAGATAGACGCCGCGGTGCACAGCATGAAGGATATCCCGGCACAGAGGCCGGAAGGGGTGACAACCATCGCAGTACTGCCGCGGGAATCCCCTGCCGACTTCCTGGCTCTCTCCACCGGGATGGCGGAAGTGAGGGTGGTGGGTACCTCCAGCACCCGCCGGAAGGCCCAGATTCTCCGCCACGATCCCGCGGTGGAGGTGAAGGTGCTGCGGGGCAACGTCGATACCCGGGTGCGCCGGCTGCTGGCCGGCGACTACCATGCCATCGTGCTGGCAGAGGCCGGCATGAAGCGGCTCGGCATCTCCCTCCGCGGGTACAGGCTCCCCCCGGAACGCTTCGTCCCCACGGCCAACCAGGGGGCAGTGGCGGTGGTCTCGCGGGACGATCCCGGACTCCTCATCACCCTCTCCAGCCTTGATCATACGCCCACCCGGCGCGACGTGGCCATCGAGCGGGCAGTAATGGAGGAGGTGGGGGGCGGCTGTGCAACCCCGATGGGGATCTATTGCAGGCGCGGCCACCTGATCGCCGAGATCCTGGCGCCGGATGGTTCCCGCACCGAGCGCCTGGAGGTGGACGTGGGCAGCGCAGAGGAAGCCCGGAGGTACGGCGGGGTGCTCCGGGACCGGGCGCGGGACCTGATCGCGATGGCGCCGGGCGCCATGGCCCCGGGAGCAGGTGATGCATGAAGGGAAAGGTGTACCTGGTGGGGGCAGGCCCGGGCAGCCGGGACCTGCTGACGCTCCGGGCAAAGGAGGTGCTGGAGCAGGCGGAGGTGGTACTCTTTGACCAGCTGGCCATGGAGATCATCCGCATGATCCCGGACGGTGCCGAGCAAATCGACTGCGGCAAGTCCGGGTCACGGCACACGATGGAGCAGGCAGAGATCGAGGCAATAATGGTCCGGAAGGCAAAGGAAGGGAAGCGGGTGGTCCGGCTGAAAGGTGGCGACCCGTTCCTCTTCGGCCGTGGAGGTGAGGAGCTGGTGGCCCTCCGGGAACACGGGATCCCTGTCGAGCTGGTGCCGGGCGTCTCCAGCGCCATCGCGGTCCCGGGCTGTGCCGGGATCCCCGTCACCCACCGGGGCTACGCCTCCCAGGTGACTTTTCTCACCGGCCACGAGGACCCCACCAAGGAATCGTCGGCCATCGACTGGGAACACCTGGCGGCATCCCCCGGGACCCTCGTCATCCTGATGGGGGTCCGGCAGCTGCCGTTCATAGCGGCACAGCTGGAGAAGCATGGCATGGCCCCGGCGGTACCGGTGGCCGTCATCGAGCGGGGCCTGCAGCCGGACCAGCGCGTCACCACCGGCACCCTGGGGGATATCGCCAACCGGGCGCAGGAACGGGGTGTCCGGCCCCCGGCAGTAATCGTTATCGGCGATGTGGTGAGACTCTGGAAGGAGGAGTTCCTGTGCGGAGCGAAGAAGTAACAAAGGGGTACCAGCGGGCGCCCAACCGGTCGCTGCTGCGGTCGCTGGGGCTCACAAGAGCGGAGATGGAACAGCCCTTCATCGGGGTTGCGAACGCCTTCAACACGATTGTACCGGGGCACGTGCACCTGCGCACTCTTTCGGAACGGGTGCGGGAGGGCGTGGCCGCCGGTGGCGGGGTAGCCTTTGAGTTCGGGGTCATCGGGATCTGCGACGGCATCGCCATGGGGCACCGGGGGATGCGGTACTCGCTCCCGTCCCGCGAGAACATCGCCGACTCCATCGAGCTGATGGCAGAGGCCCACCGGTTCGACGGCCTGGTCTGCATCGGCACCTGCGACAAGATCGTCCCGGGAATGCTCCAGGCCGCGGTCCGGTGCAACATTCCGACCATCGTGCTCACGGGCGGCCCCATGCTCCCCGGCTTCCTGGGGGGCGAGGAACTCTCCCTGATCGATGTCTTCGAGGGGGTGGGAAAGGTGGCAGGAGGCACCATGACCGAGGCGGCGCTGGAGGAACTGGAGTGCTGCGCCATGCCGGGGTGCGGCTCCTGCCAGGGTCTCTACACGGCCAACACGATGGCCTGCGTGACAGAAGCGCTGGGGATGTCGCTCCCGTACTGCGCCGCAACGCCGGCCGTGGACGCGGCGAAGCTCCGGCTGGCCCGGAAGACCGGCGAGCGCGCTGTCGGCCTCGTGCGGGAGGGGATCACCCCCCGGGAGATCGTGAACCCCCGCAGCATCCGGAACGCCATCCGGGTGGACATGGCTTTGGGCGGCTCCACGAACACGGTCCTGCACCTGCTGGCACTGGCCGCCGAGGCAGGGATTCCCCTCGCGCTCGA
>JAJRDA010000013.1 GCA_028678665.1 Methanomicrobiales archaeon
GAGGTGGGCGACGTCATCGTCACGACGACCGTCACTTCCTCTGTTCCGAACGCAGGTATCTTCTCTGGCCATGAGTACTTCGCAGTGTTGAAGAGGACCACATCGAGGTCCCCGGTCAGGCCAATGGAGGTACCTGGGGCGGTCTCCGCGCCTGTGCTCCCATCATGCAGGGTGAGAATGTCAGGGACATATCCCGGATGGGTGACTTCACCATCAAAGGATCCGACGAGATCGGTCCTCTTGATGTGGATCAGGTGATTCATGCCGGAATCGTAGATCACCGGGACGAAGTGCATGGTGATCTTCTGGAGGTATGCGTTGGTCAGACCCCCGATGTACTCCTCTTCGAAGGATGCCTTCATTCCGAAGTCATTGTAGTCGTAGTCTCCCTGTCCCCAGTCCTCATACCCGATGTAGACATTGCCACTCGGCGGGTACCTGACAATACACCCCGGGTAATAGGTGATCCACGTGGCCCAGTTGCCCCTAAACGTGAACCGTGTGCCGGCTCCCCAGGCGGTCTCCGTTCGTTTGATGGTTTCGTAACAGACCGGGGCCTGGAAGATGCATGCACCGGGGTTGTTTGACACTGTTCCAGTGAGTGTGTTCGGGGGATCATCTGGGTTCAAGTACTCGTTGGCGGCGTCGATCGTGAGGGTATTTGGACCGCTTACGAGGAACGGCGCGAGATCATAGTGCTGGACGGATTGCCATCCATTCGTATCCACAGAAGCGTGTTTGAGATCGCTTGTCTGAAACCCTGGGGCCACATTGGCGCTCCCCACGGACTGGCCATTGACAAAGGCCTGATACCCGTTATCGCAGGTGATGTACAGGTCACCGGAAACAGGATAGCCGTTGAAGAGGGGCGTTGTCATGGTCAGAGCAGTTCCGAGGACGGGATCCTGCACCAGGTAGGTCTCCCAGATCCAGTCAGCGATATTAGTGTCAATGCCCTTCCCGTATATTTGCTGGTCCCAGAGGGAGTTTGCCTGCCAGGCGGAGTCGTCCAGCCCATCGTTGGGATAGCGGGACCCCGGCTCCCATGCGTCAATTGCAGGGAGGTTCACCGGGCTGAAGACCAGTGCATCCCCTGACCTCCGCTGGGTGACCGTGGTCACAGCGGTTCCGCTGACCACATCACTGCAGGTCTCCTTCAGCTGAACTACCGCTGCGTGGGCCGCAACCGCGAGCTCATGGTTACACTCTGCGGCGCAAGTGGGCATGGGAATCTTCGTGCACCAAGTGGTCGTGTGACTGGTGACCGCGAAAGATTCCTTCTTGGCGAAGTGTCCTGGTTCGGGATTGTGGTTCGTGTTCTGGGGAATCAGCGTCCAGTCACACCGTACGTCTGCGTGGGTCTCCGTCAGATACCAGCCAGATACGGTGATGTCATACTGCACATAGACGAATTCGTCATCGTTCCATACCCAGACATTTCCAATGTTCGTCGTCTGGCCTGCGAGAAGATCTGTCCTCGTGGCCCCATCGGGACGTGCGGGACAGGTATCCTGTGCGGATACCATTCCAAGGATCCCTGCGACCATGAGGACCATCAGGGTTGCGAGAATCAATCGTTTCATAGGTCAACCTTCTCCTCTAGTTCATTTTCTGAAGGGAAGAAATTGAGGACTCATGCCATGAATCCACGGGTGCTGTTCTGCTATAGCTGTATTTATAGTTAATTCCGTGGAGAACAACGGAAAAAATCAATGCCTTATTGAACTTTTCAAAGGGGTATTATCCACAGCAAAAGAATGCATGTCAAAATCAGGCTCTTCATTTATTGTTCCCTCACAGGTTTTCCCACATTTACAAATCGATAGTATTTTTTAAAGTATTGTTCACCAAAAAAATTCCCTTACCATCACCATGGGAGACCCGGTCGCTTCAGAGAAAGGTGGCTCCGCAAGGAGAACCTGAAAAAGAGTGAGAGAGGTGGAGGGATCTATACCCCGTCGATGTAGTCCGAAGGCCGGGGCATCTCCAGCTTGAGCCCTTTGCGCTTCCGGATGGCCAGCACCACGTCCTTCACGATGTTATTCGGGACGACTTCAAAGCCCGCAAACTCGGTGGACCACATGGCCCGCCCTTCCGTGGCGGAGCGGAGCTCGCTCGCAAACCCGAAGAGTTCTGCCACCGGTGCCTTGCCGATGACGGCAATGGAGTCGCCCTCGGACTGGATGTCAAAGACCTGCCCGCGCCGCCCCTGGATCTGGGAGGTGGCGTTCCCCATCTGGTCGGCGGGGACGTTGATCTGGATCTTCTGGTAGGGCTCCATCAGGGAGTCGCCACCAAGGAGCATGCCGGCCTTCACCGCGGCCCGGACCGCGGGGATCACCTGGCCGGGGCCCCGGTGGATGGCGTCCTCGTGGAGCTTCACATCCACGAGTTTCACGAGCATGTTCTGGACCGGCTCATCGGCCAGCGGGCCGCCCGCGATAGCCTCGTGGAACGCTTCCAGCACCAGCTCCATGGTCTCGTTCAGGTACTGGACACCCTTTGTCATGTCCAGAAAGACACAGGTGCCCTGGATGTCCTTGAGGCCCTTGGCCTCATCCTTCGTGAGGCCGGCCTTCATCAGGACGGCTCGACGCTCCACCTCGGGCATGTTCATGGAGATATCGCCGTTCCGGATCAGGGTCGCGATTGCGTCGGGGAGGGGGGAGAGCACGAGGTAGAACCGGTTGTGCCGGTTCGGGGACTTCCCCTCCACGGGCCCGGCAACCCCCGTCACCGTCTCCCGGTACACGACGATGGGCTCGGAGGTGACGATCTCCACACCCTTGTCCCGCTTGATCCGGTGGGTGATGATCTCCAGGTGCAGTTCGCCCATGCCGCTGATCAGGTGCTCGCCGGTCTCCTCGTGGATCGTGACTTTCACCGTCGGGTCCTCCTTGCCCACCTGCCGGAGCACCTCCACGAGCTTCGGGAGGTCCTTCATGTTCTTGGCCTCCACGGCGACCGTCATCACCGGCTCACTGTAGTGCTTGATGGACTCGAAGGGGGTCATGTCCATCAGGTTCGTGACGGTGGACCCCACGATGGCATCATGGAGGCCGGTGACGGCCGCGATGTTCCCTGCCAGGAGCTTCTCCACCTCGACCCGCTCCGGGCCCATGAAGACACCGACCTGCTGGAGCCGGTTGCCCTTCTTGGCCGTGCCCATGACAAAGAGCTCCAGGCCGCGGTGCAGCGTACCCGAGAAGAGCCGGCCGGTTGCCACCTCGCCGGCATGGGGGTCAAAGGAGATGTCCGTGACCATCAGGGCCACCGGGCCGGAGGGATCGCAGGTGAGCATGGCCTTTCCCTCGGGGGATTCCTTGTCCCCGTGCCAGATCACGTTGATACGGCGCTTCTGGGCGTCGATGGGGTTGGGGAGGTGCCGGACCACCATGTCCAGGATCACGGCGCAGAGCGGGGACTGCTTGGCGAGCCACTTCTGGTCATTGTTCTTGCACTTCTCGTACACGTCCTTGAAGGAGACGTTGCTCGTCTTCATGAAGGGCACCGAGACCGCCCACTTGTACAGCGCCGAGCCGAAGGCGACAGAGCCATTCATGGCTTCCAGTTTCCAGCCCTGGTTGTACATCTCCTCGTTCATGCCCTTGATCAGCTTGTTGATCTTGTCGATGACCTTCCCGAGCCGGATCTGCATCTCGGTCTCGTCCACCTTCAGCTCGTTGATCAGCCGGTCCACCTTGTTGATGAAGAGGATGGGACGGACTCCCTCCTTCAGGGCCTGGCGGAGCACCGTCTCGGTCTGGGGCATGGGCCCCTCCACCGCGTCCACGAGTACCACGGCGCCGTCCACGGCCCGCATGGCACGGGTGACATCCCCCCCGAAGTCCACGTGGCCGGGGGTATCGATCATGTTGATCAGATACTCCTGGCCCTCGTACTCGTGGACCATGGAGACGTTGGAGGCATCGATGGTGATGCCCCGGGACTGCTCCTCCTCGTCCGAGTCCATGAAGAGCTGCTTTCCTGCGAGCTCCTCGGAGATCATCCCGGCGCCTGCCAGAAGGCTGTCCGAGAGGGTGGTCTTGCCGTGGTCAATGTGCGCCACGATACCGATGTTGCGGATCCGTACGGGCTTGTCCATCAGGGGGGCAACCCGTTCTACAATTTTTGCGCCTCGAGCCATAATTCACCGGAAAAAGAGTTGTTCCTGAGTTACCGGGACGCCTTTGCCACGCGTTCCCGCTCTTCCTTCTTGCCCACCGAATAGCACTTGGTGTCGCCCTTTGCCGCCGCGATCAGCTCGTCGGCCAGGCAGTCGGAGACATACTTCTTGTTCTTGTGTGATGCCGAGTATACGCCGTTGCAGATGAACTTGAGGGCCGTGTTCACCCGCCGCAGGGGAGCAGTATCCACGGACTTGGGGACATTGATGCCACCGTACTTCAGCCGTACGGTTTCTTCGCGGGGGCCGGCCTGGGCAACGGCATCCACCAGCACCTGGACAGGGTTCTTCTTGGTCTTCCGGTGGATGATCTCAAAGGCCTCGCGGGTGATCCGGATCGCCTTGTGCTTCTTCCCCGTGTTCATCTCGTTCTGCATCAGCCGGTTGATCAGCCGTTCCACGACCAGCATCTCGCCCTTTGCAAACTGCTGGGTGGAGAGCCGCCCGCTGGAGTGGGGCACGATCATGGACTGGATGTTGATGTACCGCTTGATGCCGGGGTCCGTCACCTCCACCTCGTTCAGGTCCCACCGGTTGAAGAGGAGCCGGGGGGTCTTCTCGCCCTCCTCCTTTGCCGGTGCCTCCGCGGACGCCTCCACCTTCTCGGCAGCCTCTGCGATGACCTTCTCCAGTATCTTCTCGGCCGCCTTCTCGCCCTTTGCCGGCTTCTCTGCCTTCGCTGCCTTCGGCTTCCGGGCAGGCTTCTCGGCACCCTCCGCCTTCGCCGCTTTGGGCTTCCGGGCAGGCTTCTCCGGCTTCTTTACCGGTTCCACCTTCACGGGCTTTCCGGGTGTTGCCCCGGTCTCCTCATCGACCATGGACCTCACCTGCGCGGCTTCTCCTTCTTGCCGATGACCATCTCGTAAAGGGAGACGTTGTTCACCTTGGTCACCACGAACCGGACCCCGGGGATGTCACCCATGGACCGCCCCAGCCGGCCTCCGATGCCCTCGATCTCGACCTCGTCGTGCTCGTCAATGAAGTTGATGGCACCGTCGCCCGCGGCAAAGGCCGTGACCTGCCTGCCGTTCTTGATCAGCTGGACCCGGACCGCCTTCCGGATGGCGGAGTTGGGCTGCTTGGCTTCGATACCGATCTTCTCCAGCACGATCCCCCGGGCCTGCGGTGAGCCCTCCAGGGGGTCGGCTTTCTCGTCCAGGTGCAGCATGCGGCGTGCATAGTGCTTGTTTGCCCACCTGAATTTCTTGGAATCACGACTCAGTTTTCTTGCTGCAAATTTTCCCTGTCCCATGGGATGCCCTCGTTGTGTGGATTTCTCAGGATACAGATACCCTGCGCTGAGGTATAATAGAACGCGCGGGGGGAATTTATATATTGTGGCAGGCGTTCGGCGGAGGAGGAGGGGGAGGATGCCGTGCGGGCAGCATCCTCTTCATCGCGGGGTAAGTCCCGGCTCTGGAAATCCCGGTAACCCCGGCTTCCCGCCATATCCTCACGGGGCGTGGGCGACGGGAGGGGGGGTCTTCCCCCTCCCGGCCCTTCTCCCGGTGAGGATATCCACCCCATCAGAAACCGGGAACTCCTGCATCACTGTCAGGGAGACGCTCCGGATTGGGCGCAGCGGGTGAGGCATTAATACCGCCGCCCTCCAATCCCTGAGCCATGGAGACCAGGATCTACAAGGAGGTCTTCTTCGACGCCACCCACCGGCTGCTCCACTACGAGGGGAAGTGCAGCCGCCTGCACGGCCACCGGTGGCGGGTCCAGGTCTGGATGGCGGGAGAGCCGGACCCGGCGACCGGTATCCTCGTGGACTACAACGTCATCAAAGACGTGATCGAGCGGTTCGATCACGGGGTGATCCTGAACCGGGAGGACCCCATGAACGAATGCCTCCGCCGGTTCCATGACGTGGTCACGACTGACGGCGACCCCTCCAGCGAGACCCTCGCCGCTGATATCGAGCGGATGCTGGAACAGGAGTGCCACCTGAACGGGAGGAGGGCCCGGGTGACCCGGATCCGGGTCTGGGAGTCCGACACGTGCTATGCCGAACGGGACCATGAGGGTCGCTGAGATCTTCCGGAGCCTCCAGGGCGAGGGACGGAACCAGGGGCACATTACGACGTTCATCCGGCTCGCCGGCTGCAACCTGGACTGCCGGTGGTGCGACACCCGGTACGCCCGGAGCGGCGGCGAGGAGCGGACCCGCGGGGACGTGCTCGCCGAGGTGCACGCCCTGGGCTGCCCCCGGGTCTGCATCACGGGGGGCGAACCGCTCCTCCAGGCAGGGGAACTCCTGCCCCTCGTCTCCGCCCTCCACCACGAGGGCTACGGGATCGAGATCGAGACGAACGGCACCCTGGATTTCCGGCCGTTCCAGCCCTTTGCCACCATCTGCATGGACGTGAAGTGCCCCTCGTCGGGAGAGCGGAGCGATCTCTCGCTCCTGGCCCACCTGAACGGGGAGGACAGCGTGAAGTTCGTGGTGGGCAGCGTGGAGGACTGCGAGTATGCCCGCCGGATCATCGAGGAACATCCCCTCCGGGGAGAGATCCTCTTCTCGCCGGTCTTTGGTACCGACTGCCGGGCCATCGCGGATTATCTCCTGGCGCACGACCTCCCGGCCCGGTTCCAGCTGCAGCTCCACCGGATCCTGGGGGTGCGGTGATGAAGACCGCCGTTGTGCTCCTCTCCGGTGGCATGGACTCCGCCACCCTCGCCTACGTGGCCCAGGACCGGGGCTACGGCATCATCGCGCTCCACGTGAACTACGGCCAGCGGACCGAGGCAAAGGAGCGGCAATGTGCACAGCGGATCGCCGCCCTGCTGGGTGCCGTGGAGTTCTTCGAGGTCGATATCGGCTACCTGGCCCGGATCGGGGCCTCGGCCCTCACCGACCACGCGATCCCGGTGATGGACTATTCCGACACTGACGAGGAACTGCCTGCCACCTACGTGCCGTTCCGGAACGCGAATCTGCTCTCCCTCGCAACGAGCCTGGCAGAGGCCCGGGGAGCGGAAGCGATCTTCATCGGCGCCCAGGCCAGCGATTACAGCGGCTACCCGGACTGCCGGGAGGAGTTCATGGAGGCCTTCCAGCAGGTGATCGACCGGGGGACCCGGGAGACGACCCGGATCCAGCTCGTGGCACCCTTTGTCCATATGAACAAGGCCGAGATACTGCGGATCGGCCTTACGCTTGACGTGCCCTACCACGAGACCTGGTCCTGCTACCGGAACGAGAAGAAGGCCTGCGGCCGGTGCGGGGCCTGCCACTTCCGCAGGGAGGCCTTCCGGCAGGTGGGCGTCCCGGATCCAATCCCCTACGGGGGGGAGTGAGATGGAGATCTACCGTGGCCGGCGGCTCATTGTCGAGAAGCAGGTGATCCGGCTCCCGGACGGCCGGACAAAAGAGAAGATCGTCGTGAAGCCAGGGGATGCCGTGGCGATGCTGCCCGTCGAGGAAGGCGACTGCCTCCTGATCCGGCAGTACCGGTTCGCCATCGATGAGTACCTGTACGAGGCGCCGGCCGGGACCATGGAACCGGGCGAGACCCCGCTGGAGACCGCAATGAGGGAACTCATCGAGGAAACCGGCCATGCCGGGGGCACCTTCATTCCCCGGGGGACCATCTACACCACCCCCGGGTTCACCACCGAGCGGCTCCACCTCTTCGAGGTGCGGGATCTCTCCCCTTCGGATAACGGCCAAAAGGACGAGGACGAGATCATCGAGGTGGTCCGGATCCCGAAGGGGGAGGTGATGGCCATGGCCGCCGACGGGCGCATCTGCGACGCCAAGACCATCTGCCTGGTGTACCGGTGCCTGGGGTGATGAGACGGTACCGCGGTATGAGAATGAGATTCGGCAGGGGAAGTTTTTTCGGTTCAAATCCCCATAGATTGTTTCGGGATATGTATTATCATATTTTTATATTATTCGCCATAATGGTCGGATTTTTTTCCCCGGCCTCGGCATACATTGATTTCAATACCGGAAGCCTGATCTTCCAGAGCCTGGTGGCCCTTGCCATTGGCTTCTCCTATGTCTTCAGGACCAAACTGGCCGCTCTCCTCCAACGGCTGAAAAAATCCTGAGGCCCCCATGTCCTCTCCGGATCCTGATCTTCCCCTCTCTTTCCGTGATCCCGCCGGGTTTGTATTCACCCGGGAAGGCATGCTGTACCGACAGATCAACCAGAAGGGGAGAGAGGATTACGAGAACCTGATGCGATCGGGCCTCTATGACCGGCTGGTATCTGATAACCACCTCATCCCCCACGAACAGGTCGAGGTTCCGCCCGAACGGCCTGGTGAGGCCTTCACCGTGATCAGGCCTGATCGGGTTCCGTGTATTTCATACCCGTACGAGTGGTCTTTCAGCATGATCCGGGATGCGGCCCTTGCCACGTTACGGATCCAGCAAACCGCCCTGCAGTTCGGGATGACCCTCAAGGATGCTTCCGGTACGAACATCCAGTTTGTGAAGGGAAAGCCGGTCCTCATCGACACGCTCTCCCTTCAGCGATATACCGACGGCGAGCCCTGGTATGCCTACGGCCAGTTCTGCCGTCATTTCATGGCCCCCCTGGCCCTGGGATCCTTCTCCGATATCCGGCTGGTACGTCTGTTGAGGGTGCACCATGACGGCATCCCGCTGGACCTCGCCCGGGCCCTGCTCCCATTCCGCTCCTGGTTCCACATCCCCACCCTGCTGCACATTCACCTCCACGGCCGCTGGAAGGAGCGGTATGGGGGTGCCCCGGGCCAGCCGTCCCGGGTTAGCATGAGCCGCACCTCCCTGGAAGGGCTCGTGGACCACCTCATACGGGCCGTGGCAGGGTATCACTGGGACCCCCGTGCGCAGGACCGGGAAGCCTACGATGTGTCGGTCACCTACTCAGAAAACACCGCCGGGATGAAGAGGAAGGTGGTCAACAACTTCCTTCAGCTCTCCAGTCCACAGCACGTCGTGGATCTGGGAGCAGATGTGGGCCTATACAGCCGGATCGCAGCAAGGTACGCCTCACTCGTCTGTGCCCTGGACCGGAACCCTGCGGCGGTGGAAGAGAATTACCGGCAGGTGAGAGCCAACGGTGAAGCCACCATCCTCCCGCTCTGGATCGATCTCACCAATCCCACGCCATCCACCGGGTGGGAGTGCCAGGAGCGGCCTGACCTCTTCCACCGCCTCCCGTGCGATACGGTCCTTGCGCTGGCCATCCTGCACCATCTCGCCATCACCAATAACACCCCCCTCTCCCTTATCGCCCACATGCTTGCCGGAATGTGCCGGCACCTGATCATTGAATTCATACCCCGTGATGATCCCGCAGTGCAGGAACTGCTCTCCAGAAAGGCAGGGATGGACATCGATTATGACCATGATCTCTTTACGAGTGCATTTACCCGGTATTTCACCTTCCGTGAGACTGCATCTCTGCCCGATTCCGGAAGAATTGTGTACCTGATGGAACGCAAAGTAATGCCTGGATAAAGTGTATGGTTCCCATCCACCCGTTTCTGTTCGGATTGTACCCGATTTTTGCCCTTTACACGGAGAATATGGGAATTGTATCCTTCGGGGAGGTACTGATTCCCTCCGTAATCACCCTACTCTTCACGGGCAGTCTCTTTCTCATTGCCCGGATGCTCCACCGTAATCTTGAGAGGACAGCACTGGGTATCACGTCCTTTTTCATCTGGTTCTATTCCTTTGGCTTTGTCCTGGGGATATACAACCAGATCATCGTCGGCAGTATCAGATTGGACCAGTACCCGAGATATCTTATTTTGGTGTATATAGCTATTTTTATAGTTCTTATTTTTTATATTTGGCGTCTGCGGAGCGATATCCACACAATAACGCGTCTGTTCAATATCACGGCGATAGTGTTGCTGGTAATAATGTCCCTCGTTTTTGTTTTTTCATGGGGGACTGTCAATCGCGATGTGCAGGAAGGGACTGTAGTTGCGAATGCCCCCTCCGAAATCACCTGCACCCCGAACCAGTCACTTCGACGGGACGTTTATTATATTATCCTCGATGCCTACGCCCGAGAGGATGTTCTTGAGGCCTATTATCATTACGACAACAGCGATTTTATTTCGAATTTAACCGCCAGAGGGTTCCGGGTCTCACGCCAGAGCACGGCCAACTATAATCTTACGAGATCTTCCCTCGCCTCTTCTCTCAATATGCAATATGTCGATAATCCCGACGACATGGCACATCTGCAGAAAATGATCGAATACAATAACCTGACCTTATTCTTTAAAAAGAATGGCTATACGACGATATTCTTCCGGTCCGGTTATGCCATGACAGAGAGGAGTCCCTATTCGAGCATGATTAAGAACAACGCGATTTTGTCCGCGTTCCAGGCGAAACTGCTGGATGTCACCCTTCTGAAGTATATCGGAACAAATGAAAACCGCCGGAATGCCATCAACGGGGCATTCTCTGACCTCGCTTCCATCCCCGATATCCCGGGAAATAAATTCATCTTTGCACATATCGTTGCCCCTCACAACCCCTATATGTTCGGCGAGAATGGGGAGTGGGTCATCCCGAGTTTTCGTGATGAAGACTATGTTCAACAGTTGAGATATGTCAATACACGGGTTGAACAAACGATTGATGCCATTCTTGAAAAGTCGGATGTACCACCCGTCATCGTCCTGCAGGCAGATCATGGCCCGACCCTGGCAGACGTGAGTCATGAGGAGAGAGCTATCCGAATGCCTATCCTGAATGCCTACTATCTTCCCGATGAGGGACAGGACAGGATCTCCGATACCATGACACCGGTGAATTCCTTCCGGTTCATTTTGAATGAATATTATGGGTGCAATTATCCTCTGCTGGAGGACCGCTATCTCTTTGATGGTATGTGGTACCCCAACTCTCCCAACGAGAGATAGGGGGGTGACCTTGGAGACATAGATCCATGCGAACCACGCCCAAGGGATCCATTACCTGAGGGAATCACTGCGTATTCATTCCTCTCCACTTCACCCCTTCGATATATTATAGAGCTTGGCTGCCCCATCTTCTCAGAACAAACCAGGGGACGACAGGACCGCATGGGCGAGGCAGAACCGCAGCAGGAGATGGACGAGGCCCGGCGCCGCTACGAGTTCAAAAAGACGCTGGAGAAGCTGGAGGCCAAGGAGGGGATGGGGACCGAGCTGATCACCCTCTACATCCCCCCCGACAAGCAGATCTACGACGTCACCAACCAGCTGAAGGACGAGTTCGGCCAGTGCGCGAACATCAAGTCCAAGCAGACCCGGACGAACGTCCAGTCCGCCATCTCCTCGATCCTGGCCCGGCTGAAGTACTACAAGCGGCCCCCGCAGCACGGCATGGCGGTCTTCTGCGGTACCGTGCTCCTGGGGGGCGACCGCACCGACCTGGAGTGCACGATCATCGAGCCGCCCGAGCCCCTGAACCTGTACATGTACCGGTGCTCGTCCCGGTTCGAGCTGGATCCCCTCCGGGAGATGCTCACCGAGAAGAGCGTGTACGGCCTGCTCGTCATCGACCGGCGGGAGGCCTACTTCGGGTTCCTCCGGGGCAACCGGATCGAGCCGGTGAGCGGTGTCACCTCCACCGTGCCGGGGAAGCAGCGGAAGGGCGGCCAGTCCAGCGTCCGGTTCCAGCGCCTCCGGCTGATCGCCATCAACGAGTTCTACAAGAAGGTGGGGGAGCGGGCCAGCGGCACCTTCCTCGCCGAGAAGGACTTCTTTGAACGGTTCAAGGGGGTGCTGATCGGCGGCCCCAGCCCCACCAAGGAGGAGTTTGCCAGCGGCGGGTTCCTGCACCACGAGGTCCAGAAGCGGGTGATCGGCCTCTTCGACGTGGCCTACACGAACGAGGACGGCCTCGCAGAGCTGGTGGACGCGGCCCAGGACGCCCTGAAGGGCATGGATATCGTGAAGGAGAAGGCGGTGATGAACCGGTTCCTGCAGGAGCTGGTGCGGGAGAACGGGAACGCCGCCTACGGCGAGGAGTCGGTCCGGAAGAACCTGGAGACCGGGGCCGTGGACACGCTCCTCCTCTCCTCGCACCTGCGGAAGTCCCGTATCCGGATGAAGTGCCCGAACTGCACCCACCACCATGAGGCGACGGTCACGTCGGAAGGGGGCGTGGACCTCAAGACCATCGAGATCCCGTTCTGCCCTTCCTGCGTAACACCGATGGCCATTGCGGGGGAGACGGACATCGTGGAGGAGCTGACCCAGCTCGCCGACCAGTCGGGATCGAAGGTCATGATCATCTCCGATGACTTCGAGGAGGGGGCCATGCTCTACAACGCCTTCGGGGGCATCGCGGCGATCCTCCGCTACCGGACGGGATACTAGATGTACCGGGAGAACCGTGACCTGCTGGCCCGGGCCATTCGGGAGGAGACGGGCGGGGCCGACCCGCTCCTCACCGACGGCGAAGCCCACGCCGACCTCGCCTCCACCGTGGCCTTTGCCCTCGCGAAGAAGGAGCGGCGGCGCCCCCCGGAGATCGCGCAGGAGCTGGCCGGGCGCCTGGCAAAGCGCCCGGATCTCATGGGGATCCGTGTGGAGGCAACCGGGCCGTACCTGAACTTCACCTTCGGAAGCGAGTACCTGGACCGCTCCCTCCAGGCTGCAGTGAAGCCCGGCTACGGTTCCCTGCCCCGGAGGGAGGAGAGGGTGGTGGTGGAGCACACGAGCGCAAACCCCAACGGTCCCCTCCACGTGGGGCACATCCGGAACACGATCATCGGGGACACCCTGGCCCGGGTGATGAAGAAGGCCGGCTACCGGACCGAGACCCAGTACTACGTGAACGACATGGGACGGCAGATCGCTATCGTCTCCTGGGGGGTGGACCGGTACGGCGGCGGGGATCCGGCGGTCAAGGGCGACGACCGCATCGCCCGGCAGTATATCGCCGCAAACCGGGAACTGGAGGCAGACCCTGCCCTCACCTCAGAGATCGACCGGCTGATGCAGCAGGTGGAGGCCGGGGAACCTGAGACGGTGGCGAAGTTCCGGAGCGCGGTCTCCATCTGCCTGGACGGGATAAAAAAGACCCTGGCCGACCTGCACGTCTCCCATGACCGCTTCGTCTGGGAGAGCGACTTTGTCCGGAACGGGGATGTGGGCCGGGTCCTGGACCGGATCCGGCTCCTCCCGGAGTACCGGCGCGACGAGACGGTGTGGCTGGACCTCGCACCCCACGGATTTGACAAGCGCTACATCCTGCAGCGATCCGACGGAACCACGGTCTATGCCGCCCGGGACCTGGCCTACCACATCTGGAAGGCCCGGCACTGCGACCGGATGATCGACGTCCTGGGCGCAGACCACAAGCTGATCGGGGCCCAGCTGCAGTGTACGCTCCGTCTGATGGGGGAGACGCCCCCGTCCATCGTGCACTTCGAGTTCGTCTCCCTCCCGGAGGGCTCCATGTCCACCCGGGCCGGGAAATTCGTCTCAGCCGATGACCTGATCGCGGAGGTGGAGGGGAAGGCGCGGGAGGAGGTGGCCAGGCGGCGGGAGGATCTCGGGGAGGCGGAACGGCATGCCATCGCCCGGTCGGTGGCCGTGGCGGCCATCCGGTACGACACGGTGAAGGTCTCCCCGGAGAAGGCCATGGTCTTTGACTGGCGGCAGGCGCTGGACTTCGAGCGCCAGAGCGGCCCCTACCTCCAGTACGCCCATGCCCGGGCCTGCAGCATCCTTGAGAAGGCCGGGCCCTTCACCGGGTCCTTCGGGTATTCCGATCCCCACGAGATCGCCCTTGCGAAGATGATCGCCCGGTTCCCGTCGGTCATCGAGCAGGCGGCGGACCAGCTGGCCCCCCACCTGCTGGCAGCCTATGCCCACCGTCTGGCCGACCTCTTCAACACCTTCTACCAGCACGTACCGGTGCTGAAGAGCGAAAGCCCGTCGCGGGAGCGGCGCCTGACGCTTGTCCGGGGGATGCAGAACACCCTCAGGGAGTGCCTGGAGACGCTGGGGATCGATGCGCTCGCGTCCATGTGACCCGCTGAAACGCCAGGGATACCAGTTCGTCACCCCCGGCTCCTCTGCCGCGGTGAAGCCCTGCCTCTGGTGCGTGAAGGCGCTGAAGGGCGGGGAGATGTGCTACAAGCACCAGTTCTACGGCATCGAGAGTCACCGGTGCGTGCAGATGACCCCCACGCTCCGGTGCACCCAGCGGTGCCTCTTCTGCTGGAGGTCCTTTGAGCACGAGCCCGCGGAGGAGAAGGAGTGCCCCCCGCACCGGATCCTGGAGCACCTCCCGGCCCTCCAGAAGCGTGCCCTCTCCGGCTACAAGCCGGTGCCGGGGGTGACCCCGGAGCGGTTCCGGGAAGCCCTCAACCCCCGGCACGTGGCCATCTCCCTCTCGGGGGAGCCCACTCTCTACTCCCGGCTCCCGGAGCTCGTGGACCTCCTGGACAGTGCCGGTTACACGACCTTTCTCGTTTCCAATGGGACGCGCCCGGAGGTGCTGGCCCGGTGCCGGCCGTTCCAGCTGTACGTCTCCCTTTCCGCCCCGGACCCGGAGACCTACCAGCGGCTCTGCCGGCCGAAGGAGGACGGTTCCTGGGAACGGGTGCAGGAGAGCCTCCGCCTCCTTGGGAGCCGGCGGTCGGCGATCCGGATCACACTGGTGCAGGGGTGGAACGACCACTCCGCGGAGCGGTACGGAGCCCTCCTCCAGGGCTCCGGCGCCCGGTTCGTGGAGGTGAAGGGATACATGTATCTGGGATACAGTCGAACACGATTGCAGAGGGAGCAGATGCCGGAGCATGGCCACGTACGGGCATTCGCCGAAGCGTTGCAAAAGCACGCAGACTACCGGATCCGGGATGAGAACTTGGCGAGCCGGGTTGTCTGCCTGGAGCGGGTGGCATGAGGTTCGATCCATCGGAGTGGAAGGAGCGGTCCCGGAAGGACTTCGAGGCGACCTGGCACGCGGGCCCCGGCGTGCTGACCCCCGCAGCGTCCGGGGACCACTACCCCCGGCTCCGGTACGGCGGGGGAAAGGCACACCCGGTCTTTGATACGATCCACCGCCTGAGGGAGACCTACCTGGCCCTGGGGTTCGACGAGGCCGAGAACCCGGTGATCGTGGACGAGCAGGACGTCTACCGGCAGTTCGGACCCGAGGCGATGGCCGTCCTGGACCGGGTGTTCTACCTGGCAGGCCTGCCCCGGCCCAACGTGGGGATCGCACGGGACCGGCTGGATGCGATCAGCGGGATCCTGGGCCGGCCGGTGGAGGCAAAGGCCGAGGAGGGGCTCCGGGAGACGCTCCATGGCTACAAGAAGGGGACCATCGACGGGGACGACCTGGTCCACGCCATCGCCGTGGTCCTCTCCGCTGACGACGCCTCCGTGGTACGGATCCTGGATTCCGTCTTCCCCGAGTTCCGGTCCCTCGCACCCGAGTCCACGCGGCGGACGCTGCGCAGCCACATGACGAGCGGCTGGTTCCTCTCCCTCGGTGCCTGCTGGCAGCACCGATCCCACCCCATCCGGCTCTTCTCCGTGGACCGGTGCTTCAGGAGAGAGCAGGAGGAGGGGCCCACGCGTCTCATGACCTACCACTCCGCGTCGTGCGTGGTGGCCGGGGAACACGTGACGAACGACGTGGGCATGGCTGTCTCCGAGGCGCTCCTCTCTGCCTTCGGCTTCTCGGACTTCCAGTTCCGGCCGGACGAGAAGCGGTCCAAGTACTACATGCCCGGTTCCCAGACCGAGGTCTATGCCCGGCACCCGGTGAAGGGGTGGGTGGAGGTGGCCACCTTCGGCATGTACTCACCGGCGGCCCTCGGGGAGTACGGAATCGGGGTTCCGGTGATGAACCTGGGCCTGGGGGTGGAGCGCCTGGCCATGATCCTGCATGCCTCGGAGGACGTCCGGATGCTCTCGTACCCGCAGTTCTACCCGGTGCACCTCACAGACCGGGAGATCGCTGCAGGCGTCCGCCTGAAGGAGGAGCCCCGGACACCGGAGGGCCGCAGGGTGGCTCTTGCCATCCGCGAGACCGCGGCGGCCCACGCCACTGCCCCCGGACCCTGTGCCTTCCCTGCCTGGGAGGGGGATCTCTGCGGGCACCGCATCACCGTGACCGTCGAGGAACCGGAGAGCAACACGAAGCTCTGCGGCCCCGCCTGCGGGAACGAGATCTTCGTGCACCAGGGTGCCGTCCTCGGCGTTCCGGACAACGAGAAGTGGGCGCAGGTCCGGAAGGAGGGGGTCTCCACCGGGATCACCTACCTGGAGGCCGTCGCCATGCTGGCCGCTGCCCG
Organism: Methanomicrobiales archaeon; assembly: GCA_028678665.1. Taxonomy (GTDB): domain Archaea; phylum Halobacteriota; class Methanomicrobia; order Methanomicrobiales; family JACTUA01; genus JAJRCY01. The sequence continues at coordinate 16,456 of JAJRDA010000013.1, forward strand.
CATCGAAGAGGCTGCTGCCTGCGGGAAACCTGTCACCGTGCAGGTGAAGATGGCCAAGCTCCCGAGCGACATCAATCTCCGGATCGCGGACCACGCGATGCGGTTCATCACCGACTCCAAGAAGAAAGTGGACGTGCGGGGGCCGGTCTTCCTCACGGTGAAGTCGGAAGTGAAGGGCGAGGGTTCGGGAAGCTGAGCGGGGTCCCGGTTTCCCGAACGGATTTTCCCGAGATCTCCCTATCGGGTGACAGTCAGAACCGACTATCCTCACGGGGGTGGAACCGGGAGGGCGCTCCGCCCCCTCCCGTCACCCGCCCCCCTTGAGGATATCTTCTCCCATTCGGTTTTTCCTGCATGGTGATGTTCCTGAGGTCCCTCCTCACTCTCACCCGGAGTGGCAGGCATCTCCTGCACCCGCCGCGGGGAACGCGTTTCCTTGAACGGTCCGGAAAGCAGGGCGAAAGTTAAGTGATTCCCCTGTACCGCTACGAAGTGGAAACACGGCTGAAAACTGCAAATCCCGGTAAAATGGGGCCGCTACGAACGAGATTTCGCATGGGACCGGCCGTCCATGAACAGTACTTTATTCATTAAAACAGTTTAAATGGCCATAAATGTCAATAGTGCCAATTATTTCAAATAATAAGATATAGAAATAGCATTACAATGTTTTTCAAAAATAGTAATCTATAAATACCATAATATCGTAATAAGAGAATTAGCTGCGAGCGGCCGGAATGATTCAGCACACCAGCACCCCCGGGATCCCTCTCTCGAATGCCAGCCCCTACGGCACCCGATGCAGCGACCCGCCCGGCAGGCCGCTGCCGCGGGCCCGCCCGTGTTCCTTCTCCCGACTTCTCCACGGAGTACTGCTGATCTCCTTCCTCCTGGTCACTCTCGCCGCTGTGACTCCCCCTGCGGCGGCTGCGATTGCACCGGTCGCCGCGTTCACCGCGACCCCGGCATCCGGGTCTGTACCGCTCACCGTCCAGTTCATCGACCAGTCCACGAACTCCCCCACCTCCTGGTACTGGGACTTCGGCGATGGGCAGATATCCACCGCACAGAACCCCGGCTCCACCTATATTGCACAGGGATTGTACACGGTGACCCTGACTGCCTCCAATGCCGCCGGAAGCGACTCGGAGATAAAGATTGGGTATATCACAGTCGGCAACCCCACTCAGAGCCTCGTCTTCATCACGAGCACCGATACGGACCGGAAGACAGCCAGGAAGGGCGATCTGGTGAACGTGAGCATCCGGCTGATCGCGGGCCAGGCATCGCCCCTGGACGGTATGATCATGATCGACCGGAGCGGTGATTCCATGCACAGCTGCATGAAGTCAGTTGACGGTGCCTGCCAGTATACCCGATGGGACCTGGCCAAGGAAGGGGCGCTCGCCTTCACAGGCAATGCGTCCGCGAACAGTAACCTCGGTGTATCATGGTTCGCGACCCGTGGCGGTATCCAGCACACCCTGGACAACAGCCAGGTCCAGGTATCCAACGAGATCCTGGCACTGGATTACGTCCCGTACGGGTACACGCCCGAGCCGTATACCGGCCCGGGCACGGGTGGCATCGCAGGAATGTCCAACCTGCGGGACGGCCTGTACAAGACCATCAAGTACCTTGGGCCGGTTCCGCATGAGAAACTCAGGACGAAGGCGGTCATCATCTTCACTGACGGGCTGTATAACTGGTATGGCAATCCCATCGCCCACGGGCGGGGTACCGCACTCAGGACCCGGGTAGCCAGGGTTGAGTGTAGCAGCGGCTATCCCGGGAATGGATGCGCGGACATGATTTCGGGCATGATGCCCTACGACCCGGCGAACGTGAATACCTATGTTGAAGACGCCATGTGGTGGCCGGGATCATCGTGCCTGAGCGGATCCTGCTCCCTTCCCACCCAGGATTACACGTTCTACAACTGGATCCAGGAGGAACGTTTGAACGGCGGGTGGCTGAACTTCACCGGTCTCAAGTGGAACGGCCTGGACTACCTGGGTGACCCTGCCCATATCGCCTATCCGGGCTACACAGGGGACGGGGAGAGTTATTCCGGCTACTGGCCAGTCACCTCCGCATGTTCCGCGTGCGAACTGTGCGGTTATATCCACTGCGACAGTAACTACAACTCTGACCAGTACCAGCTGGATGTCAGTGCCCCCGAATGGCCGTACATCGAATACGTGAATGGCGTGAAAACCCTTCGCGGGAGCAGCGAACAGACCGAGCAGAACATGACCATCTTTGCCCGGGACTACAACATCCGGTTGTACACGGTGGTCATCCGTACCGATGCCGATACCGGCACATCCATGCCCTCGAGCTATGCCACTGCCGATGACATGATGAAGATCCTGGCCTACACCACGGGCGGAAAATACTATCCGGTCCATGACAGGGAGGACCTGTATGCGAGCATTGACGATATCACCCGCGATCTCGCCTCTGCGGCAACGAAGGACCTCACCATGGAGATCGAGGATATGGCGGTGGACCTGAACTCGCTCCTGACGGTGAACACCAATGACGAGGTCTTTGCCCACCAGCACCTGCAGGATATCTCAACCACCGTCCAGTCATGGGACATGGATGGGATCCCCCTCCGGGGAATCACCACCATCCCGGAGGCGCAGGACTGGCTCTCCACCCACCGGCTCACTTACTTCGTGGATGACCTCAACGTCGGCGACACCTTCCAGATGAACTATACCGTCCGGGTGGACGCCAGGGGCCGGATCAATGCCATCGGACCTGACTCGAAAGTGACCTTCAAGGATGGGTACGAACTGCCCCTGCCCCCCACGTATATCGACGTGGAGAACATCCCGCCAGTTTTCGCTGAGATTGAGGATAAGATCGTTGACCGGATGGAGCCACTGACCTTCACCATCTCTGCCACGGATGCGGATAATGACCCCCTCACGTATTCCTCTGTCAGCCTCCCGATAGGTGCCACCTTCGACTGCAACACCCGGGAATTCAACTGGCCGGACGAAAAGGACAGGGGCTACTACTCGGCCACTTTCTCGGTAACTGACGGCATGGCCACCGTCACCCAGACCGTGTACATCACCGTGACGGACCTCAGGCCAAAGATCATCATATCGTGATCCCTCAGGTTTCTTCAGGGGATGGATCTTCAGTCCTCCCCCGGTGAGGATATCTGTTCCAATTCCGTTATCCTGTCCATTGCGGGATGACAAGTATCCCCCGAATTCGATTCACCAGTTCTTCCGGCAACCGGTCCCGGTTCTCCCGTGTTACGTTCACCACCTCCACATCCGGCCGCGCCTTGATCCCCTCGATGAACCGGTCCCCGCGGAGGGCGATGGTGGCCAGGAACGGGACCGGCCCGTCCAGGCACTCCTGGACAATGCGGCGGAAGCGGGGCGAGAAGCACTCCATCTTCCCGACCTCGTCGATGAGGACCAGTTGAGTGCCGGGCACGGTAAAAGCGATCTCCCCCAGGAATGCCTCGAATGCCGGCAGGTCCACCCCGTAGCGTCCCACCCGTGGCGGCCCCGGGAACCGGACATGGGAGAGGACACCCCGCCTGTCATCGCAGGAGATCAGCGAGAACCCGGCCCTCTCCCCGCCCTCCCGCATCTCGGTGGTGAGGAAGCCGGCTTTCTGGACCTGCGGTAACTCCCCGGCCACTTTCCGGACGAGAGTGGTTTTCCCGCAGCCCGGCGGGCCGGTGATGAGGAGGTTCTTTCTCTGCATGGGATTCTCCTGGAATGGGGGCTTGTTTTCCGGGATATATAATGGTGCAGTGCAGAGATTGTGCGAGAGGTAGGACGCTGACATGGCCTTCCATCCTCACCGGGGGAGGGCGGACGGGAGGGGGCAGAGCCCCCTCTCGGTCCCACCCCCGTGAGGATAGTCCCTTTCATCGGTTTTCGTGTCAGTGTCGGGTTTCTCCTCCTCCCCTCACGGGGGATACGCCGCCGATGCCACCTCCAGCACCCGGATCGCCCCGGCCTTGTCCAGCGGGGTGTTGTCGTTTCCGCACTTGGGGGAGTAGAGGCAGGCCGGGCACCCCTCCTTGCAGCGACAGCCGGTGACCACGTCGCGGGCCATGGCGGCAAGCGCACCGAACCGCTCGTACCCCTTCTCTGAGAGGCCGATCCCGCCCTCGTACCCGTCATAGACAAAGACAGACGGTGCACCGGTGTCGGGGTGGGAGGTGGTGGAGAGCCCGCCGATGTCCCGCCGGTCGCACATCAGGGGGAGGGGAGCGACGCCGATGAGGGCGTGCTCGGCGCCGTGGAGGGCCCCGGCCAGGTCCACCCCGTCCCCGGCGATCCGGGCGGAGAGGTCGGGTGAGAGGGTGAACCAGAAGGCACGGGTCGGGAACTGGAGCGGGGGCAGGTCCAGGGGTTCCAGGGCGACCACGGTATCGCCTTTCACGATCCGGTAGGCGGTGTACTGCTCGGTCACCTCCACGCTGCCAGAGGAGAGGGGGAGGGAATCCGATTCCCGTTCCGACCGGACCCCCGTGACCCGCAGGTCCACGGCCTTCACGGGCTCGGTGTGGTAGTCCACGTCCGCGGGGCTGACCCGGATCTCCCGGGTGGCCGGGTTCATCTCCTCCACGAGATAGGTCTCGCCCTGGTGGAGCACCACCGCACCCCGGTGTGCCTCGCGGTAGGCCTGCCCCCGGTCCAGCGTCTCCAGGATCCGGCCCCGTGAGACCATCCGGAAGGTCTCCCCGGAGACCGCGTCCAGGTGCACCGCCTCCTGCGCCCTCCCCCGCCCGCAGTACACGTACCCCTGGGGGGTGGAGCGGAGCAGCCGGGCCGCTTCCAGGGTCTTCGCCACGGGCTCAGGGTCGCTGCCCCAGAGGTCCCGGTCCCGGATGGATGAGAGGGGGAGCTCCGACGCCGCACAGAGGAGGTGCCCGGAGAGGATGTAGGGGTTCTGCAGGTCCACGATGGCGTGCTCGGGGGTCTGGGCAAAGAAGGCATCCGGGTGGTGCATGAAGTACTGGTCCAGCATGTCCTGGAACGCGACGAGGATGGCCACCGAGTCGTCCCCCCGCCGCCCGGCCCTCCCTGCCTGCTGCCAGGTGGAGATGATGGAGCCCGGGAAACCGGAAACGATGGCAGCGTCCAGGGACCCGATATCGATCCCCACTTCCAGGGCATTCGTCGAGACGAGACCCCTGAGGATCCCCTCCTTCAGCTGCCGCTCGATCTCCCTCCGTTCCTCGGGAAGGTAGCCGGCCCGGTAGGCAGCGATGGCCTCCGGGGGGATGGGCGCCCGGTTCCGTGCGAGATCGGACCGTGCCCGGAGGGCAGCCAGCTCCGCCATCCGCCGGGAGACGGTGAAGCAGAGCGTCTGGAGGCCGCATCCCAGCGACTCCAGGAAGAGGGCCACGGTCTCCCGGTGGGGGGAGGCCATCGTTGCCCCGTTCGCAAACGGGTTATAGAGCACGA
>JAJRDA010000014.1 GCA_028678665.1 Methanomicrobiales archaeon
CATCCTCACGCAGAGGGGGGACGCCCACGCGGCGGGGGGGACCGCAGGTTCCCCCCAGGAGCGTCCCACCAGAGCAATACCAGGTAAAACCGATTCTGGATCGGATGAACCATGAATGGTGCGGGAGGGGGCGTTGCCCCCTCCCGGTCCCTCCCCCGTGAGGATGGCTGCTCCAAGCCGTTACCTCCCACTTTTCACAGGGAACCCGGTATCGGTATCGCGACCCCATGCAAGCCTACAAAAGATCGCGCATCCCACGTGGTACGATGGATCCCCTCACCGCCTGGTTCCCGTACCCGGCCTACCGCCCCCACCAGCGGGAGATGATGGACGCTGCCGTGGCGGTGGCCCGGAAGGGCGGGATCCTGTTGATCGATGCCCCGACCGGGAGCGGGAAATCGGCGGTGGTCGCGGCGCTCCTCTCCGAGTCCCGTGACCGCCGCGTCATCGTCGCCGTCCGGACGAAAAGCCAGCTCGCCACATTCCTCCGGGAGCTCTCCCTGATCCGGAAGAAACAACCGGACCTGCGCTACGCGTACCTGATCGGGAAAGGGCAGATGTGTCTGCTGGGTGGAGGCGGGGACGTGTACCGGCGCTGCGAGGGAGTAAAGGCCCTCTCCACCGCGCTCATGCGGGACCGGGCCGAGGCGGGATCCCTTGTACCGGCAAAGGACCGGCTGATCCGGCAGCAGATCCGGCGGATGGACCCGGAGAATCCCCTGATCTGCCCCTACTTCATCCACGGCAGGTCCTTTGCGGCTGAGGAGGGCGAGGCCCTCCACATGGTCCCGTCGGCGCTCCTGCGGGCGAAGGCGGACCGGGTGCTGCGGGAATCGGTGGCACCGGAGTCCCTCCCGCCCCTGGCCGGGGAGTGCTGCCCGTACGAGGTGATGGTCCAGGCCGCCCGCAGCGCGGACGTGATCCTCCTCAATTTCCACCATGTCCTGGACGATGCGATCCGGGAGCAGCTCTACCTGCAGCTGGGGGCAGAGCCGCAGGAGATCCTGCTCCTCATCGATGAGGCCCACAACTGCGGCGACGCGGTGCAGTCGATCCAGTCGGTGGTGCTCGCAGAAAAGGACATCGAAGCCGCCGCCCACGAGATCCAGCCGCTGCGGGGGAAGGTCCGGGAGGCGGAGGCGGTGCTCCCGGTCCTGCCACGGATCCGGGCATTCATGGGGATGCTCCAGGGGGCCCGGGAGCCCGAGGACTGGTTCGACCCGGCGATCTTCGACCGTACGGTGGTACAGGGATCCCTCTACCCCAGCATGGAGGCCATAGTCGATGACATCCTGGTACTCTCCGACGCGGTGAGGGAGCGGTCCATGGCTGCCGGTGAGTTCCGGGAATCGGCGGTGGAGCGGCTGACCGGGTTCCTGTACCGGATCCACCAGTCGGCTTCGGATCCCGCGTTCCTCACGCTCTACCGGCGGGAAGAGGAGGAGGTGGTGCTGGAGGTTCGGAGCATCGATCCGTCGGTACACCTGAGCGAGATCGCGGGCGTCCATGCCGCGTGCGTGATGATCAGCGGGACCCTCTCCCCTGTCACCTCCTTCCGGCACCTCTACTTCGGCGATCTCCCGGTCGCCACCCTCTCCCTCCCCAACGCGTTCCCGAGGGAGAACCGCCGGGTCTGCGTGGCCCGCGACGTATCCACCGCGTACCGGCTCAGGCAGGATCGTGAGATCACGGCCCGTATTGACGGCTATATCCGGGCGTTCTGCACCCTTCCCGGGAACCTGGCCATCTACTTCCCCTCGTACCAGATCCTCTCGCAGTACGCGGACCGGTGCCGTGATGCCCTGAATGGCAAGGAAGCCTTCGTGGAGCCCCGGGAGGCGCAGGACGCGGGCTCCGCGCTGCGCACCTTCCTCTCCCTGCCGTCGCGGGGCCGGTCCGGAGTTCTGTTTGCCGTCTGCGGGGGAAAGTGGAGCGAGGGGCTGGACTACCGGGGCGAGTTCCTCTCCGGCGCGATGGTGGTGGGACTGCCCCTCGCCCCCTACAACCGGGTGCGGGAGATGGTGATCCAGTACTTCCGCCGGAAGTTCGGGGACGAGGGGGAGTTCCTCTCCTACACGCTCCCGGCCGTGAACCGGGCACTGCAGGCGCTGGGGAGGGTGATCCGGACACCGGAGGACCGGGGGGTTCTGGTGCTCGCAGAGCAACGGTTCCTGGAACCGAACGTGAAGGCGGCCCTTCCCTCCTGGATGCAGGAGGAAGCGGTCGCGACAACCCTGGAGGAGTTCAGGAAGGAGGTTGCCGCATGGCGGTAGTGGAGGGTTCGGAACCGTTCCACCTCTGGGTGGTCCGGGTCTCGTGGGAGGACAGTGTGGTGCACCGAATCCGGTTCGCGCGGACCGGAGAAGGGGGGCCCGTGCCCTCCCTCCTCCGGCAGTACCTGCAGGGAAACCCCGTGGACCTCTCGGTGCTGAAGAGCCCCGCTGCCGAAGGAGACAGCGTCCGGGCTGCCATCTACCGGGCTGTCCGCGATGTGGGATACGGGGAGACGGCCACCTACGGCGAGATCGCTCACCGGGTGGGCACCTCTCCCCGGGTCGTCGGGCAGGCCATGGCCCACAACCCGACGCCGCTCGTTATCCCGTGCCACCGGATCACCGCGGTCCGGGGGCTGGGGGGCTTCTCCCCGGATATCGAGATCAAGGTGCGGCTCCTCGCCATGGAGGCGAAAGGTGTGGTGGGCCGGAGGGAGAAACCCCCGGCTGGGTGAGGAGGCGGCCTCCCTTGGCGGGAAACCGGTGATCCTTTCTCACCGTGCTCGGACGGCCCCCTTCATCTGCCGGATGTAAGCGCAGATGGCCTCCTGCAGGGCAGGGGGATCGGCCAAGTGCCGTTCCACCAGGCCGACGATGCCGCTCCCCACGATCACGGCATCGGCCCCGGCCGCGGCACAGGCGCGGACGTGGGCGGGCCGGGAGATCCCGAACCCGACAGCCACCGGGACGCTGCCCCGGGCCTTCACCCGCCCGATGAGGCCCCGGAGGTCCTCCGGGAGATCCTCCCGCGCACCGGTGACCCCGGTCCGGGAGACCAGGTACAGGAATCCCGACGCCGCGTCCACGATCCGGGCGAGACGCGCATCGCCGGTGGTGGGCGCGGCAAGCAGGATCTGGTCCAGGCCGTTCTCCTGTGCACATTCCCGCGCATGGTTCGCCTCCTCCAGTGGCAGGTCTACCACCAGGATCCCGTCAACCCCCGCGGCGGCTGCCTCGCTGTAGAACCAGGAGAGTCCCCGCCGGTAGACCGGGTTGTAATAGGTGAGGAGCACGATGGGCTTGTCGGTGACCTCGCGGATCTCCCGGACCATCCGGAAGACCCCCGCGGGGGTGGTACCGGCCCTGAGCGCCCTGATACCGGCCCGCTGGATTACCGGGCCATCGGCCACCGGGTCCGAGAAGGGCACCCCCATCTCCAGGATGTCGGCCCCGGCATCCAGCAGCGTCCCGGCGATGCGGACGCTGGCGGCGGGATCCGGGTCCCCCGCCACGGTATAGCCGATGAAGAGGGGCCCCTCCGCTTCCCGGAAGGCGCTGCCGATCCGGCTCATCTGCTCCCCCCAGTCCCCTGCGGCACGGATACGGTGGTCTCCACGTCCTTGTCTCCGCGGCCCGAGAGGTTCACGACAACGATGCTGTCCCGGTCCAGGTCCCCGGCGATCTCCACGAGATGGGCGATCGCGTGGGCCGATTCCAGGGCAGGGACGATCCCTTCGGTCCGTGCCAGGAGCGAGAAGGCCTCTTCGGCGGCACGGTCGGTCACGGAAACCGCTTCCATCCTGCCGCTCTCCCGCAGGTGCGCGAGCTCCGGACCCACCCCCGGGTAGTCCAGGCCCGCAGCGATGCTGTGGGTTTCGCTCACCTGCCCATCTTCGTCCTGGAGCAGGTACGAGAGGGCACCGTGGAGCACCCCGGGGCTCCCCGCGCAGAGGGAGGCCCCGTGCATCCCGGTCGCAAGTCCCTCCCCCCCGGCCTCCACGCCGATCAGGCGCACGTCGTCCTCCAGGAAGCGGTGGAAGATGCCGATGGCGTTGGACCCGCCCCCGACGCAGGCCAGGATGGCGTCAGGGAGCCTCCCCTCCCGCTCCAGCACCTGGCGCCGCGCCTCCTCGCCGATGACAGACTGGAAGGTGCGGACCATCAGGGGATACGGGTGGGGCCCCACCACCGAGCCCAGCAGGTAGTAGGTGTCCTCCACCCGCTCCACCCAGTCCCGGAGCGCCTCGTTCACCGCATCCTTCAGGGTCCTGGTGCCCGACGCAACAGGGATGACCTTCGCACCCAGGAGGCGCATCCGGGAGACGTTCAGGGCCTGCCGGTGGATGTCGGTCTCGCCCATGTATACCTCCACCGGGATGCCCAGCCGGGCCCCGGCGATGGCTGTCGCGACACCGTGCTGCCCGGCGCCGGTCTCGGCAATGATCCTGTGCTTCCCCATGGAACGGGCGAGCAGCGCCTGGCCCAGCGTGTTGTTCAGCTTGTGGGCGCCGCCGTGGAGGAGGTCTTCCCGCTTCAGGTAGATGCGGCAGCCCAGGCTCCGGGAGAGGTTCGGGCAGAAGGTGAGCGGGGTGGGCCGGCCTGCATAGTGGGTCAGGTGGTCGCTGAGATCCTGCTGGAACGCCGGGTCCGCCATGGCACGGGTGAAGGCCTCATCCAGCCGGATCAGCGCCTCCATCAGGGTCTCGGGCACGTAGCGTCCGCCAAAGCGGCCGTAGCGGGCCTTACTTCCTGTCGGGGAACCTCTGGATCCGGTCATGGCGACGCCTCCCGGGCAGCCTGGATGAAGGCCCGGACCAGCCGGGGATCCTTCACGCCGGTTGACTGTTCCACCCCGGAGGAGACGTCCACGGCATAGGGACGGACGGAGCGGATGGCCCCTGCCACGTTCTCTGGCGTGAGCCCTCCCGCGAGAATCACCGGCACCCGGGAACGGGCGACGATATCCCTCGCGGAGACGGGATCGAAAGGCCGTCCCTGCCCGTGGCTGTCATCGATGACGACGGCATCGCAGTCCACCCGCGGGGTATCGCCGCGCCGGAGCACCCGGAGGAGCCGGACCCCCGGGTCCGGGAGATGGTCGAACGGGTGGAAGACCTGGATCGCGTCCGGCCCTGCAGCGAGGACATCCCGAAGGTCCTCAGCGCGGGTGGTATGGGTGACCACCACCCGCACGACCAGAGGCCCGGCAGCGGTGAAGATCTCCCGGGCCCGTTCCGTGGTCACGCACCGGGCCGAGTCGCTGCAGAGGATCACCCCGACCGCGTCGGCTCCGGCCTCCGCGGCCATGCGGGCGTCCTCAGGCCGCGTGATGCCGCAGATCTTCACGCGCATACGAGGGCCTCCACGATCTTCCCCGGGTCCGGCGCCAGCGTGATGGCCGTGCCGACCAGGAAGGCATCGCACGATGGCTTCAGGAAGCGGAGATCCGCGGGGGAACGGATCCCGCTCTCGGCCACCACCACCCGGCCCCGGCCCCGGATCCTTCCCGAGAGCCTCCGGGTCGTCTCCAGGTCGATCCCCATTGTCCGCAGGTCCCGGTTGTTCACGCCGATGAGCCGTGCCCCCGAGGCAATGGCCAGGTCCACATCCTCTTCGCGGTGGACCTCGACGAGCGCTTCCAGCGACAGTCGTTCTGCGAGGTCCAGGAACTCCCGGAGGCGTTCACCCAGCACCGCAGCGATGAGGAGCACCGCGTCGGCCCCGAGAGCGCGGGTCTCGTGGAGCTGCCGGGGATCCACGATGAAGTCCTTCCGGAGGATGGGGACATCGACGATCCTGCGCACCTGTTCCAGGTGGCGGGTGCTGCCACCGAAGAAGTGCGGCTCGGTGAGCACGGAGAGGGCCGTGCACCCGCCCCGGACTGCCTCCCCTGCCAGCCACTCCAGGTCCCTCACGCTGCGGAGGTTCCCCAGGGTGGGGGAAGCGAGCTTCAGCTCGGCGATGACGGCGTTCCGGGGCGGTGCCTGCGCGATGGCGTCGGCCAGGGATCGGGGAGTACGCGATGGTGCACCTGCAGGGCTGACGTCCAGCGATGCGACCCGGTCCCGGGTGCTTTTCAGGATCTCGTCAAGGATCATGGGTTCCCCCCTGTCGCTTCGACCAGGCGGTCCAGTTTCGCGAGGGCGGCACCGGTATCGACGGAAGCAGCAGCCACCTGGAGCCCCTCACGGAGATCCCGGCTGCTCCCTGCCAGGTGGATGGCCGCGGCGGCGTTCAGGAGCACGATATCCCGCAGCGGCCCGCGTTCCCCTCCCAGGATCTCCCGGAGGAGACGGGCATTGGCCGTGGCATCCCCCCCCGCGAGATCGGACCGGGCAGCAACAGGGATGCCGAAGGTGGAGGGGTGGATCCGGTAGTGACGGATGACGCCACCGGAGAGCTCTGCCACGTCGGTCTCCCCGGTTGTGGTGATCTCGTCCAGGCCGTCGCCGTGGACCACCATGGCCCGCCGGGTGCCCAGCAGCCGGAGCACATCTGCCACCTTCCCGGTCAGTCCCCTGTCATAGACACCCGTCAGCTGCACCGTGGCATGGGCCGGGTTGGAGAGAGGGCCCAGCAGGTTGAAGACGGTGCGGATCCCGATCTCGCGCCGCGGGCCCAGCACATGCTTCATCGCCGGGTGGTGGGCGGGGGCGTACAGGAAACAGATGCCTATCCGCTCGCAGATCTCGGCGAGGAGCGGGGGAGGGACGGCCAGGCCCACACCCGCGGCTTCCAGGAGGTCCGCCGAGCCGCACCGGCTCGAGACCGAGCGGTTCCCGTGCTTCACCACCGGTATCCCCGCACCCGCGGCCACGAACGCGGCTGTGGTGGAGATGTTGAAGGTTCCGCTCTGGTCACCCCCCGTTCCGCAGGTGTCCAGGGACGGGGTCGTGAACCGGGGTGCGATCACGAGGGCCCGTTCCCTCATGGCCTGTGCCATGGCCGCGATCTCGGCGCTCGTCTCGCCTTTCATGCGGAGCGCCGTGAGGAGCGCACCGGTCTGGGCCGGGGTCACCTGGCCGTCCATGATCATCCCCATCATCCGGTGGGCATCGTCGGGAGTCAGGTCCCTCCCTTCCACGAGCTGCTGGAGGATTCCGGTGATCGTCATGAAGGAACCCCCTGCGGGAAGAGGAAGTTGCGGAGGATGGTATCCCCGTCAGGTGTCAGGATGGACTCCGGGTGGAACTGGATCCCCTCCACCGGATAGCGGCGGTGGCGGAGCCCCATGATGGCACCGTCATCCCCGCTCACCGCAGAGACCTCCAGGTCGCCGGGAAGGGTTGCGGGGTCTGCCACCAGCGAGTGGTAGCGGGTGGCCGAAAGGGGGCTCGGGAGACCGGAGAAGACGGTCTTCCCGTCGTGGCGGATGGGGGAGACCTTCCCGTGCACCGGCCGGTGCGCCCGCACCACCTGCCCGCCGAAGGCGACGCAGATGGCCTGGTGGCCCAGGCATACCCCCAGCGTGGGGATGCTGCGCGAGAGCGTCCGGAGCACCTGGAGCCCGACGCCCGAGTCCTCGGGCCTCCCCGGGCCGGGGGAGAGGATGATCCGGTCGCAGGGGATCCCGCGGATCTTCTCGAGGGGCGTGTCGGAAGTGACCACGACGGGCTCTGCCCCCAGGTACCCCACCTGCTGCGACAGGTTGTAGGTGAAGCTGTCGTAGCAGTCGATGAGGAGCACCTTCACCGGTATCCCCCCGCCGCTTCGATGGCCCTCGCCATGGCCATCCCCTTGTTCTCGGTCTCGATCCATTCGTTTTCGGGAACCGAATCGGCCACGATGCCGGCCCCGACCCGGAACGTCGCCTTCCCGTTTCGCACGACGATGGTCCGGATGGTGATGGCAAACTCCAGCGTGCGGTCGAACCCGGCAAATCCCACCGCGCCGGCGTAGGGCCCCCGGGGGGTCTTCTCCACCTCGCTCACGATCTGCATCGCCCGGATCTTGGGGGCGCCGCTGACGGTCCCGGCCGGGAAGCAGGACTTCAGGGCATCGTACTCGCTCCGGTGCTCCTCCAGCGTCCCGTGGACGGTGGAGACCAGGTGCTGGACATGGGAGAACCGCTCGACGGCCATGAAGTCCTCCACCCGGACCGAGCCGAACCGGGATACCCTCCCCACGTCGTTTCTCGCGAGATCCACGAGCATCGTGTGCTCTGCCCGCTCCTTCTCATCCTCCCTGAGATCGCGGGCCAGGCGGGCATCTTCCTCCGGTGTCCTGCCCCGTGGCCGTGTCCCGGCGATGGGGACGGTGGTGACCCGGCCCCGCTCCACCCGGACGAGCATCTCCGGGCTGGCACCGATGATCTGGCGGTCCCCGAAGTCCAGGTAGTACAGGTAGGGGCTCGGGTTGATCTGCCGGAGGGCACGGTAGAGATGGAAGGGCTCGGCGGGGAGGTCGCACTCCAGTGACCGGGAGATGACTGCCTGGAAGATATCCCCGGCCATGATGTGTTCCTTCACCCGTTCGACTGCGTGACAGTACTCCTCCCGGGTCATGTCGGAGGTGGCACGGAGAGATCCGGAAGCATGGGGAGGCTCCGGATCCATCCTTCCCTCTGTCGCCGGCACGTTCCCCAGGCGATCAAGGGTCTCCCGGATCCGGTCCGCCGATCGCCGGTATTCCCGGAGGGGATCCGAGTCATAGGTGAGGAGGGGGCTTGCGAAGACAAAGAGCTGCCGTGCCAGGTGGTCAAAGACGATGCAGTCGGTGACCAGCATGAACTGCCCTTCCGGGTCATGGCCGCCGGTTCCCCTGCATCCGGGGACCATGGGGAAGAGGGAGTGGACGAGATCGTAAGAGAGGTAGCCGACCATACCCCCCGAGAACCGCGGGGCTCTGAGCTTGACATGGGCGAACCGCTGGAGGAGGGACCGGAGCTGGTCCACGGCCGTGTCGCCTTCCGGTGACCGCGCGATGGAGACGAGGGGCTCGATCCCGGAGATCGCGACATCCTCTCCCAGCGAGATGGTGAGGCCGGGGTTCCATCCCAGGTAGGAGTAGCGGGCGATCTTCTCGCTCCCCTCCATGGATTCCAGGAGCACGCCGGGCCCCCGGCAGAGGGCAGCAAAGGCATCGGTGGGGGAGAGATCCGGGAGCGGGATCCGGGTGCACAGGGGAACAAAGAGGGGCCTCGCCTGGTGCTCGGCCACTGCCAGGAACTCCTCCTCATCCAGGTTCAGGTGCAGGGACTCCCGCGCGGCAGATTCCCGTCGGGGGGAATCACCGGACCCTTCAGCGGCAGACGGCAGATGCATACACAAAATGGGTTACGTCCATATTTATACATTATTGTACACTTATGTCATTTGGTGTATAGAGCCTGACAGTCAACGGCGGAGACCGGGATGCTCGGGATCGCGGCGAATCCGTCCCTGCCCGTCCTGCATCCGGGGTCCCGCGCCGGAAGGGAGTCTTTAACAGGATCCCCTCCGACTACTGGAACAGCGGAGGCAGGCCCGGTCCGACAGCCAGGATTCCGGCGCGGAGCAGGGGGCCATGCTTCACATGCACGGGAGATGAAGAGGGGCGTGAGATCGGCCATCATCCTGGTGGGGGGCGAGGCCCGCCGGGCTGGCGGGCAGGAGAAGTACTTCTTCCTCCTGAACGGCAGGACTTTCCTCCAGCACATCCTGGAGAGCCTCCGGGGCGTGGTGGACGAGGTGGTGCTGGCCGCCCGGGACCCGGCCCAGTGCCAGCGGTTCGCCCACATCCCGGGCCTCCGGTGTGTTCCTGACCGCCGGAAGGGAATCGGCCCTCTCGGGGGTCTCCACGCGGGGGTCCAGGAGGTGAGGGGCGATCCGGTCTTTGTCTCGGCGTGCGACATGCCGTGCATCAACCGCCGGGTGGTGGCGCTCCTCTTCCAGGTCATCGAATCCGGTCCCTGGGACGCGGTGATCCCGGCCTGGGACCCGGAGATGATCGAGCCTCTCCACGCGGTGTACCGCAGGCAGCCACTCCTCGCGTACCTGGAGTCCCACGAGCACCTCTCCGTCCGGGCCATGGTCCGTTCCATGAATGCCCGCTACCTCTCCATCGACGAGATACGGGCCCTGGACCCGGATCTCCGGACCTTCACGAACATCAACAAGCTGGAGGACCTGGAGCGGATCAACCGGGAGATAGGGGCGCCGGGGAGTCCGCCATCAGGTCCGCGGTGACAGGTCTTTCCTCACGGTCACAGTACGACGGGAGGGGGGGAGACCCCCCTCCCGGGCCCTCCCCCCATGAGGATATCCCGCCACGCCGGTTTTTTCCCATCGCATTCCACATACTGGATAACACCGGCGGGGGGTGCCCACGCGGCGGGGGGCAGTGAGCCCCCCTGGAGCGTCCCGGCACCACACAGCAGATCGAGCACACCTCACTGAAGCACTTGCTAGAACTGGCCGACGGGGTCGCGGCGGGGGCGGTGAGCCCCCGAGAGCGTCTCACCAGTATAAAATGAGAGAATATTTCTGCAGAGTCTACCCGAAGCGCCGCCGTACGCCGCTCCCGTCCCGGGCGTACCGGCCCAGTTCGGAGTCCAGGAGCCGGTCGCCGGTGAAGACCGGCCCGTCACGGCAGGTTCGCTCCCCGGACGGGTCAATGCAGCAGGAGCCGCAGATGCCGGTGCCGCACTTCATGTACCGGTGGAGGGAGAACTGACCCCTCCCCTCCAGGCCCTTTTCCGCCAGGATATCCAGCACCCGGCGCATCATCGGTTCCGGCCCGCAGACGCAGAAGTGGTCGTAGACCTCCAGCACCAGCTCGTCCAGGAGACGGGTGACGACGCCATGGTGGCCGGCCGAACCGTCATCCGTGGCCACGTGGAGGGTGGTGGCGCCGGAGAGGGCGGACCGGAACGGGAGTTCCCCCTCTGTCGCGGCTCCCAGCAAAAATGCGTTCACCTTCCCCGCCTGTGCCAGCGGGAGGAGGGGCGCGGCACCGATACCGCCGGCGATGGCCAGCGTCTGACCCTGCACCCGGAAGCCGGTCCCGAAAGGACCCCGGATCCCGATCCGATCCCCTGCCCTCATGGCACAGAGGGCTCTCGTGGCGTCTCCCACCGCGAGCACAGAGATGGAACGGGGGGAGGAGAGGGCCATGGGGATCTCGTCCACTCCCGGCACCCACACCATCACAAACTGCCCGGGGGTGAAGGGAAACGAGTCAGAGAACCGCAGCGTCCGGATCCGGGGGGTTTCCACCACCACCTCCGTGATCTCCACGACGCGGGGCAGGCGGTCACCCATGGGCGCACCCCACGATCTCGTCGGGAGAGATGCCGTCAGGACGATAGAGTTCCGAGGCGATCTCCCGGAAGATACCGGGATTCCCCCGGACGGCGGTGCCGATCTCGACGGCGCAGGCCCCTGCCATCATCATCTCGATGACGTCCTCCGCAGTCGTGATACCGCCCACACCGATGACCGGTATCTCCACGGCTTCATAGAGCTCGTACACACACCGGACCGCGATGGGGAAGATGGCCTTCCCCGAGAGGCCGCCGTACCGGTTCCCCAGCACCGGCTGGCGAAGCTCCGTCGAGATGCGCATGGCCCGGACCGTGTTCACGGCGACAATGGCCGTTGCTCCCCCCCGCTCGGCCGCCTGCCCGATACCGGCCAGGTCCGACACATCCGGTGTCAGCTTCACCCAGGTGGGGAGTCCCAGGGAGGCCACCGCACGGGTGCATCCCTCCACGACCCGGGGTTCCGTGCCTATCGCCGCCCCGTAGCCTTCCGCGTGGGGGCAGGAGAGGTTCAGTTCGAAGCCGGCCGCCAGGTCCCGGAACCAGGATGCCACCTCACGGAACTCCTCCGGGGTTCCCCCGAAGACCGAGACCACCACCGGCTGCCCCTTCAGGGGCGAGAGTTCTGCACCGAACTCCCGCGAGGGGTTGGGGAGGCCCATGGCGTTCAAGAGGCCGTCGTCCAGCTCTACGACACAGGGGCCGGGGTGGCCGGCCGAAGCCACCGGGCCGATGGACTTGGTCACCGCTCCTCCGGCTCCCCCCTCCAGCACCCGCCGGATCGAGGATCCCGTGGTTCCGAGGATCCCGGCGGCCAGCACCAGGTGGTTGGCCAGGTCCACTCCGCCGGCAGAGACCCTGCCCGGGGCCAGGCGTATCATCCGGAGAAGATTGTATTTATTTAATATTAGACTACCCATAGCTGTACCCCATGACCCGCCTCGCGGTGATCGGCACAGGAAGGATTGGAGGAGAGGTGGCCTTCCTGGCCGGTGCCCTGGGGATCGCGCAGGACCTGGTGCTCCTGGACGAGAACGAACCGCTGCTCACCGCCCAGGTCCTGGATCTCCTCCACACCGGGTGGGATATCCCTGTGAGCACGGACCCGGCGGACGTCCGGGATGCCGACCTCTGCGTCTATGCCGCGGGCAACCCCCGGAGCCCCCTGGTGAAGACCCGGGCTGACCTCCTGGGGGTGAACCTGATCATCGCCGAAGCATGCCTCCCTCATGCACGGCGGTTCGGCGGCCTGTGGGTGACGGTGACGAATCCCGCAGACGTGCTGAACTATTTCTTCCAGAAGAAAGGAGGCCTGGACCGGCGCAGGTGCATCGGGTTCGGGGGGCAGCTGGACTCTGCCCGGTTCACCCTGGCCCTCCGCGGTGATGGCATCCGGGCGGAAGGGACGGTGCTGGGGGAACACGGTGAACACCAGGTGCCGGTCTTCTCCCGGCTTCCGGCCCCCGTGGAGATCCCGGAACGGGAGCAGATCCTGCGGTCGCTGCGGACATCGTCGATGGAGGTGATCCGGGGGAAGGGGGGCACGGTCTTCGGCCCCGCTGTCCACATCGCAGCCCTGCTCCGGGCCCTTCTCGATGGCGTCGATGAACCGGTCCCCTGCTCGTGCGTGGTGGAGGGGGAATACGGCCTCCGGGGCTGCTCCCTGGGTGTTCCCGCCCTGCTGGGGAAGGAGGGGGTGCGGGAGATCCAGGAGTGGCCGCTGGACCCCTGGGAGAGGGAACAGCTGGAGAGGGCCGGGGGATTCATGAAAAAGATCTGCGGGAGTTTCGATGGCTGACAGCCAGGCACAGGCCAGGAGGGTGTACAGCCGGGGGATGGCCGGGGGGGCCACCACCCTCTCAGACTTCGGCTCCCTCCGGATCGCCATCAACCAGGTGGAGTACACGAACACCCCGGATGGTCCCCTGATCCACATCTTCGGCCGCGATGCCCAGGGGAAGGCCCTCCACCTGGAGGTGACCGGATTCCGCCCCTACTTCTACGTGCCTGAGGGGGAGGCGGCGGGGGGCCCGATGCCCCCCGGGACAGAAGTGGAGGAGGGGAAGGCGTACCGGTCGATCCGGGGCGAGTCGCTCCGGCGAATCTATACCCGGCGGCCCACCGATGTCAGGGAGATACGGGAACGGTTCCGGCACCACGAGGCCGACATCCCCTTTACCACCCGGTTCCTGATCGATACCGGCCTCACGGGCGGTGTGGAATCCCCCTCGCTCCGTGCGGATTACCACGACCTGCGGCCTGCCGACGTGCCGTCGCCGGCCCGGGTCTGCATGATGGACATCGAGTGCGAGGACGAGCGGGGATTTCCCGCGCCGGAACGGGACCGGATCCTGGCCATCACCTGCCATGACTCCTTCGACGACGACTACCTGACCCTCCTCCTGGATCCCGGGGTCCCGGTCCCGGACATGGCGTCCCCGGATCTCAGCCAGGGCCGCAGGAACGGGTGCTTTGTCCCGGGAAGGCATCGGGTCCAGGTCTGCCCGGATGAGACCTCGATGCTCAGGGCACTCGCGGACTACCTGAAGGCAAAGGACCCTGATATCCTCTCCGGCTGGAACTTCCTGGAGTTCGACATCCCGTACGTGACCCGGAGGATGGAGGTGCTTGGCCTCTCACCCGCGTCCCTTGCCCGTCTCCCCGGCGAAACGGAGCGCAATGCGCTGCGCGGTCGGGCCCTCTTTGACCTGCTGGAGGCGTACCGGAAGATGCAGGGGGCCCAGAAGGAGTCCTACCGGCTGGACGCCATCGGTGAGGAGGAGCTGGGAGAGACCAAGGTGCGGTACCCCGGCACACTCTCTGCCCTGTGGAAGGAGGACCCGGTGCGGATGGTGGAGTACAACTTCCAGGACGTGGCACTCTGCGTGGGCATCAACGAAAAGGGCCACATCATCGAATTCTACCGTGAGATCGCCCGGTACGTGGGGTGCCCGCTGGACCGGACCCTCAACTCATCCAGCGTGATTGACCTCTACCTCCTGCGGAAGGCCTTCGGGAAGTTCGTGCTCCCGTCGAAGGGGTACGCGGCGGCCGAGGAGTTCGAGGGAGCCACCGTCTTTGATCCGACCGTCGGGGTCAAGGAGAACGTGGTGGTCCTGGACTTAAAATCCCTGTATCCTATGGCCATGATGACGATCAACGCCTCCCCCGAGACCAAGGACCCGGCCGGCGAGTACCGGGCCCCCAACGGGATCCGGTTCCGGAAGGAGCCCGACGGGCTCACCCGCTCGATCCTCTCGGAGCTCCTGGACGAGCGGGAGGAGAAGAAGGCGCTCCGCAACCGGCACCCCTTCGGGTCCCCCGAGTACATCCGCTACGACCTGCAGCAGAACGTCATCAAGGTGATCATGAACACCTATTACGGGGTCAGCGGCTATGCCCGGTTCCGGCTCTACGACCGGGAGATCGGCTCGGCCATTACTGCGGTGGGGAGGGCCATCATCGAGCACACCCGGAAGGTGATCGAGGGGATGGGCTACCACGTCCTGTACGGGGACACGGACTCCTGCATGGTGCAGCTCCCGCCTGCCGATACGGAAAAGAGCATCGGGATCGCGCGGGAGATCGAAGGGTGTCTCAACACCTCCTACCAGGAGTTTGCGAGGGAAACCCTGAATGCGCCGACCCACTACTTCTCCATCAGGTTCGAGAAGATCTACCGGCGGTTCTTCCAGGCAGGGAAGAAAAAACGGTACGCCGGCCACCTGATCTGGAAGGAGGGGAAAGACGTGGACCAGATCGACATCGTGGGCTTCGAGATGCGCCGCAGCGACTACCCCCAGATCACGAAGGAGGTGCAGCGGACCACCATCGAGATGATCCTGCGGGGGTCCGGTTACCCTGAGGTGAAGGCGTACCTGGGCGGGATCATCAAAAACTACCGGGCCGGCAAGTATTCCCTCGAAGAGGTCGGCATTCCCGGCGGGATCCAGAAGGACCTTGACCAGTACGAGGTGAACGATGCCCACCGGCGGGGGGCCATCTACGCCAACAAATGCCTGGGTACCGATTTCAAGAAGGGGTCCAAGCCAAAAAGGCTCTATGTGAAAAGGGTGAAGGCGAAGTACCCCCAGACCGATGTGCTCTGCTTCGAGTACCCGGACCAGGTCCCCCCGGAGTTTGTCATCGACTGGGAGGTGATGCTGGAGAAGACGATCCAGCAGCCCATCTCCCGGATCATCGAGGCGCTGGGATGGGACTGGAACGACGTGGACCCGTCGCGGACCACGCTGGCCCAGTGGGGACTCGGGTGATTCACCACCCGGTGAAAAGTGGACAGAAGGGCTGGATCGTTCCCAGGCTCCGGGTTCCCGCCGCGAGCGAATTCCCAATCGTTCCGGGGGTTTCCTCTCACAGGGAGCAGACGCTGTACTCGCTGCTGTCAGCCTTCTTCCGGATCCTCCTCAGGTGCTGCCGCTCGTAATCAGGGAGTGGCCGGCGCCACACACACGCACTGCTGCATGTACTTCATCGCATCGCAGACCTGGCCACCCGGGAGAATGCAGACACCGTACTGGCTCCCGTCGGGATTTGTCCGGATCTGGTAGGTACCCCCCAGATTGTAGCAGTGCTCGGCTGCGGGGTTCGCGATCTGGGCAATGGTGGTTGTTACTGGCGAGGCCGTGGGAGCGGGGGTGGCAGTGGTCGGCGTTGTCTGCGTGCACCCGCAGGACAGTATGCCGAGAACGCAGAGCAGGATGGCGATACCGGGGAGAACATAACGCCATGTCCTCCGGGATCCATTTTTCTGATCCAGCTGGGTCATACAATCCGGATCGTCTTCATATAGATAATATCCTTGTGCTGGCAGGGATTGGAAGTGTATCCCCCTCTCAGCCCTGCACATGTCCGAGAGCGGTTGAGGGAAAAACTCACCCGTCATCGGACCTTCTTCGCCCATCCCGGATTCCCCTGGAATTCCTGGGGACAGGAAACAGACAGGCGAGACGATGACGTGGATGCAAACAGGAAAAGAGAGGAGGGGGAAAGTCCTTTCTTCACTACGGGCACTCGTCGCGGTAGTACTCCCATCCGTCGCACACGGTGCCATTCGCGAGGATACAGACACCGGTCTGGGAACCGTCCGGGTTCGTCCGGATCTCGTACGTCATCCCCTGGTCCTCGCAGAATACCGCCGAGGGATTGGCAATCCCGGCTCCGGGCATGCTGGCTGGCGCCGGGCAATCCCCGCGGTAGAACTCCCAGGCGTCACAGATACTGCCGTCGGCCAGGATACAGACACCGAACTGGCTGCCGTCGGTGTTCGTGCGGGTCTCGTACGTCATGCCCCGGTCCTCGCAGTAGACTGCCGACGGGTTGGCCATACCGGCACCTGTGGTCGTTACCACCGGTGCCGGGCACTCGCCCCTGAAGTACGCCCACTCATCGCAGACAGTGCCATCCGCCATGATACAGACCCCGTACTGGCTGCCGTCAGGATTCTGCCGGATCTCGTACTGGAGTTTATCCTCCACACAGGCGACCGCTGCAGGGTTCGCCATCCCGGGAGTGGTGGCCGTCGGAGTGGGGGTGACCGTGCTCTGGGACGGCTGCGTGCACCCGCAGGCAAAGGCGGTGAGGATGCAGAGGATTACCGCGATGCCGGGCAGGAGAGAGCTCCATCGTTTCCGTATGTGATGCGTTTGTTCACTCATGTCCATCGTTCCAGAATCCGGATTGTGCAGAGAAAAACCTTGCCTTTTTCTCCGTATCCCTGGCAGGATGCGAAATCCCGTCTGGCAGGGTCAGGCGGGCCGCCTCATCCCCTCGTCACACGGGAAAGGACCTCCACCAGTTCCCGGGTGGATTCCATGGGAGTCCCCTCCGATTCAGGGATCCGGCTCCCCTCAAGAGCCCGGAAGATCCACCCGATGGCCTCCCCGTGGGAAGGACCGTAGCCCCCTTCCAGAACGAGCGCCAGGGGCACCCCGCCGGCTGCCATGAGCATCGCGGTCATGGTACCGAAGTCCCGGGGTACGAGGTCCATGCCACCCAGGGGATCGTCGTGCAGGCAGTCCTGACCTGCCGAGACAATGACCGCGTCCGGGTGAAAGGAGGCGATCGCAGGGCAGAAGATCTCACGGAAGATGCAGGCGTAGTCCGCGATCGTTGCTCCCCCCTCGATCGGGGCATTGAGGGTGAAGCCCGCACCTGCACCCTCCCCCCTTTCTGACAGGTATCCGGTCCCCGGGTAGTGGTGCGACTGGTGGACCGAGCAGTAGAGCACACGGTCCGTGGTAGAGAAGGCATGCTGGGTCCCGTTCCCGTGGTGGACATCCCAGTCCACGATGGCGATCCGCCTGCCGCACTCCACCGCGTGCCGGGCCGCGATGGCGGCATTGTTCAGGAGGCAGAACCCCATCGCCAGGTCCCGTTCCGCGTGGTGGCCCGGGGGCCGGACCATCGCCATGCAGTGCTCCCCGTCGAGGGCCCGGTCCACTGCAGCAATGGCCGATCCTGCGGCATGGAGGGCAACGTCGAAGGAGGCGGGAGTGATGTAGGTATCGGGATCCAGGAAGGAGACGGTTACCGTCTCTGCGCACCGGTCCCGTATCCGCCCCAGGTACGCCGGGCTGTGGATACGGGCCACCTCCTCCAGGGATGCCCGCACCGGCGGGAGCCAGAGGGAGTCACGGGGCACGCCCGATATGGCCTCCACGAGGCGCCGCTGGCACTCCGGGTGGTGGGGCAGGTCGTGCTGCGCGAAGATGTTTCCCGTGATCACCGCTATGCCTGGTTCTCCCATCCTCTCCCCTCCCACGGAAGTGCCTTTCGGCCCCCCTCATCGCCTTCCTGGATTTCTTTCCCCTCCAGAACCTTGCAGCGGGGGGAAGATATACCCTTTCGACGGGGACCGGGGGAACCGCGGTATCTTATGGGAGGAGGTACCATCACCGGCCGGGGAACCGGGATATGGGTATCTGCAGGGAGGGTGGAGTGGTACGGGACCTGGTCCGGATGGGGCGCTTCCGCTTTCTCCTCGCCGGGGCCCTGTGCTTTCTCCTGGGAGCGCTCCTGGCCCTCCGGTGGGGGGCACCCTGGGACCCCGAAAGACTCCTTCTCGGGTATGCGATCTTCGGCTGCGGCCACCTTTCGGTGCACTACAGCAACGAGTATTTTGACCGCGATGCCGATCGCCACGGGACCGCGGGTATCTTCTCCGGTGGCACGGGTGTCCTCGTTGCCCGGCCGGAACGTGCCCCGGCAGCACGCGGGTTCGCGATTGGCCTCATCGCCGCCTCCCTCTCCCTTGCCCTCCTCTTCCAGGCCCTCTATCGCCCAGCGCCATGGTTTTTCCTCTTTATCGTCGCCGGAAATCTGCTGGGCTGGTACTACTCGGCACCTCCCCTCTCCCTGTCGTACCATGGTCTGGGGGAGGCGGCCACCATGTTCGGAGCCGCCTTCATGATGCCGGCCACCGGCTACCTGGTGGTGAAGGGGACCCTGGATCCGGCGTTCATTCTCTTCTGCCTCCCTCTCCTGCCCCTCGGGTATTTCTTTATCCTCTCCGTGGAACTCCCGGACATGGAGGCAGACCGGGCGGGCGGGAAGAACACCGCGGTGGTCCGGAGGGGGAGGGAAGCTGCGCTGCGGTCCGTTGCTGCCGCCGCCTTCCTCTCCACGGCCCTGTTCCTCCTGGCAGGGCTCTTCTGGCCGGATCCCGCGGCAGCCTTCCTGAAGGTGATGGCCGCGGCATCGGCCATCCCGCTCTCCGCCGGCATCTGGGCCCTGCGGGCCGGCGCCCGGGACCGGCCTGAGGCGGAAGCCCGGACCCGCCTGCTGGTCACGTGTCTCGTGCTCTTCTTTCTCCTCTCGGATATCGTTCTCGCAGCAGGACTGGCCTGACAGCCATCAACAGGTGTCATTCCTGCCTGCAGGGCACCGGCCCGGAATCACCCGTCGCAGATAAGCCGGCCGGATTTGGCGATCGATTCCCTGTCCAGTTCGTCGAAGAGCACGGTGACCCATGAGGGGTCTACACCGAAGGTAGTGGTGAGGGTCCGGGTGATCTCCGCGGCCACCTTACGTTTCTGCTCGACGGTCCTCCCTTTTCCCATCTTGATGATGACAACCGGCATGGGTACTCACACACTTCCCGGTGCCGGCAGGGAATAAAACCGGTGGATGGAGGATGGCGAAAAGGACCCGCGGGTCACTCGATGGGCTGCCGGAGAATCGTGCGGAGCTGCGACGGAAGCACCCGTCCCGGGTCCGAGAGATAGATCTCATGGTGTTTGCCCCGCATCCGGTAGCCCTTCTCCTGGATGACCTGGTGGAGGCGGATCAGGCTGTCGGTCTCCTCCGAGTACGGGCCCACGTGCAGGGTCTGGGCAGAGAGGCCCTCGGTGAACCGTTCGAACCGGATCTCGGTAACCTTCCGGGGGCTGATCTTGTTCCCCACTTTCTTCATCACCTCATCAAAGAGATCGGGGCCCACGTATTCCGGCTGCACGATCATGAGCCTCCACAGACGGGTGCCGCTCTCCTCGGCCGGGGAACCCGAATCCCCGGTCCACCGGAGCGATTCCAGGGGCATCACCGAGTACTCGAATCCCATGACACTCTTGCCGATGACGATCTTGAGGGCATAGGTGACCGTGTAGAGCGCTTCAATGGAATCCCGGAAGTCCTGGTAGGGATCCCCCTCGCCAGGCCCATCGGTCATCAGGAAGTTCATGGCAGGGACGTCCACCACGTCCACCGTCTCCTCGGAGGACTGGTAGAGGCGGTTGAACTCCTTCCTGCGATCCCGCGCGGGCATTGTTCCTTCTTTACACGTTTGGGGGAGACACCTCATAAACGCACCGCTCGCCCCCGTCGGCAATGGGCCCCG
>JAJRDA010000015.1 GCA_028678665.1 Methanomicrobiales archaeon
GGCCAGCCGGCGGATTCCTTCGAGGCCCGCAGAGACCATGGCCCGATCCCAGGAGGGTATCTCGGTCTGCCCGATGGGGAAGGTCTCGGCGAGTTCCCTGGGGTAGGGGCCGAAGGGCGGCCGGAAGAGGAGGGTATCCGTGAAGCCGGGCAGCCCTTCGCCGGTGAGCGTGACCAGCACCGACGGGCCCTGCGTGAGGTTCCCCAGCTGCTCCCGGTACCGGATCACCTCGGTCCGCCGGCAGGACTCGTCCCCCCGGTAGAAGAAGCGGCGCTTGGTGGCCCGGTCCAGGGGTGCCAGGGTCTCCGCATGTCCCAGCAGCTCCCGGTACCCCTCCAGCAGCCGGGGGTGTGACCGGCACCGGTCGTCCACCAGCTCCCAGAGCACCCCGTCCTGGATCGCCTGCCGGACCCGGGCGATCTCGGCAAGGGTCACCTGCAGGTTGTGGAGGGCGAGCAGCCGTTCCCGCTCCGGATCCTCCCGGAGCTCCTGCGCCGTGTGGTCCCGGCAGACCCGGCACGGGCAGGGGAGCTCGGAGAGTTCCTCCAGGTGCCAGGAGCCCCAGGGGGTCAGGTACCTCCCGTCCTTCGCAAAGAGGGCGTAGGCAGCCGAGTCGAAGGCATCGCACCCCATGGCCACTGCGAGAGCAAACATCGACGGGTGGCCGGCACCGAAGAGGTGGACGCAGGCGGCAGGGGAGAGGCCCCGTTTTACCGCGAGGACCACACGGACCAGGTCCCGGTAGCGGTAACCCTCCATGAGGGGTACCACGGCCCCGATGGGGGCGAACGCCAGGCCGAGGCTGCTGACGGCGGCGCCGGCCTCTTCCCTGAGGTCCGGGAACCTGCCGCCCTGCACAGGGCCGGCCATGCGGCCTGTCCCTGCGATCTCCACCGCCTCCCGGAGCCGCCCCATCGTCTCCTCCAGTTCCCGGGCGGCGGTCTCCCGGTCGGCGGAAGGGGGTGTGGGGATGTCCATGGGGACCAGGATGTCGCTCCCGATGGCCTGCTGGAACTCCACGGTCTCCCGGTTCGTGAGGGTGACATCTCCGTACACGGACTGCTGGAACGCGCCGGAGTCGGTCATGATCACACCGTCGAAGTCCAGCACCCGGTGGAGCCCGTCCCTGAGAGCCACGTCCCGGAACCGCTCGGAAGTGCGGAAGATGTAGGCGTTCGTGATCAGGGCCTGGACCCCCATGTCCTGCATCTCCCGGGGGGTGACCAGCGGCAGGTGGGGGTTCACCACCGGGAGAAGCACCGGTGTTGCGACCGTCTTCTGACCCACCTTCAGGTGGCCCAGGCGCCCCGCGATGTCCTTCTCCCGCACCTCGAACCGGATCGTCATTCCGGCTCCGAGAAGATCTGCCCTTCGAAGGTGAGGACCTCGACGTCAGGCAACTTCCAGCACCCGGGAGGAAGCCCGGACTTCCCGCAGGTATGCTCCAGGAACTCGGTGGCGGTCCAGTGATACTCGGTGGCCACCTGCGGGAGGAGGAGGCCGCTCCTCCCCCGCCCCCTCATGATCAGGCCGTGCCTGCCCACCTCCACCTTCTGCGGACGCTCTGCAGGGGGGCATTCAAGGAGCTCCGGAACGGAGAGAACCGTAACCTCTAACCGAATCTCCCCCATCTCCTCCCGTGAGATGGGGGGGAACCGCGGGTCTCCGGTCCCTGCCGAGACCGCCGCCTCGATGAGTGCATCCCCCAGCGGGAGCAGAGGCAGCGGCAGGCCGATGCATCCCCGCAGCATCCCCTGTTCCGTGAGGGTCACAAAGACCCCCCGCTTCTCCCGGAATACCTGCGGCGCGGGTGGCAGCCGGTATGCGGTTCCCGCCAGGTGCGCTTCCAGGGCCCCGCGGGCGATCCGCAGGGCCAGTTCCCCTTCCTCCCTCTCCAGCACCTTCATGACACATAAATAGCGAGCCAACCAACATATGTATTGTGAGAGGGAGAGGGCGGCCGACGGTGGCCTCGCCCTCGGGCTCCGGCCCGCAGGGTCCAGGCTCGCTGAGGAAAGTCCCCCCACGCACCGGACACGCAGCTGCATTCACGTGCAGGTGGCGAGAGTCACGGCAATGACACAGAAACGGCACGCCCCGCAGGTAGCCATGAGGCGGCACCAGCTCCCACCAGGAGCGAGAAGCACCCCGCGTGCGAGATAACCCGCCGAGCAATGACCTGCGGGAAACGTTGAAACGGTGAATCCCTGCGTGTGCAAGCCAGAACAGGGCTCACGGTTGTCCGGTACCTGCCCGGGTATGGCGCTTAGCTGAATGCCGCCACGAACAGAAGGGGGCTTACTCCTCCCACTCACCCCCTCTGGGGGTTCTATTCTCATATCCTATCTGAATGGTGTTGACCGTGAATATCGGGCATATGCTGGATTCGGTCATCATGAGATACGTTTACCGAAACGCTCCAGGGGGGGATTGCCATCCCCCCCGCCGCGTGGGCGCCCCCCCCTGGTCGGTTTTTCCGGACCAGCGATCAATCCCGGTGTGACAGGGCGTGGAGGGACTATCCTCATCGGGGGTGGGACCGGGAGGGGGCTGGCCCCCTCCCGTCTGCAATCTTGATAGAAGGGGACCCAACCGTCCTGGTTATATAGATCAGAGAATAATATGACCCTCATGCATATTCCCGACGCAGGGGAGATCCGGGCCAAGCGGGAGATGCTCAGGGTCACCCAGGCGGACCTGGCCCGGATGGCGGGGATCAGCCAGTCCATGATCGCCCGGATCGAGGCCGGTTCCGTGGACCCCCGGGCCTCCACGCTCGCCAGGATCGTGGCTGTCCTGAACCGGTGCGAGAAGCCGCGGATCCGGGCGGCGGACGTGATGCATACCCCGGTCCACGCGGTGGCCCCCGACGACCCTGTGGCCAGCGTCGTCGGGATGATGGAGCGGCACAACATCTCCCAGCTCCCGGTGGTGGCGGGGGGGATTCCCGTGGGCTGCATCTCGGAATCGGCGATGGTGCAGGCGCTGGAGGAAGGGACGGTGCTTCCCGGCCAGAAGGGACTGGTCAGGGAGTTCATGGAACCGGGATTCCCGACGGTTCCCCCCGAGAGTGATATCCGGACGGTGGCCCACCTGCTGCACGATCACCATGCGGTACTTGTCGTGGCGGGGGGGAAGGTCGCCGGTGTCATCACCAAGCACGACCTGATCTCCCTCATCTCCCAGGACTAGAGGAGGGAGACGAGATCCCGCAGGACGGCGGCCGGGTCAGGTGCTTTCACGACGCTGGATGCGAGCAGAACGCCTGCGGTTCCGAGCTCGATCGCAGTCTTTAAGCATTCCCCGGACTGGATGCCTGCGCCGGTGAGGACCTTCACCTCGGGATTCACCTTCCGTGCGGCAGCAACGGAACGCCGGATGATCTCAGGGTCCGCCTTTGCCACCGAGATGCCTGAACCGATCAGCTCGGGAGGTTCGATGGCCACGTAGTCGGGCCCCAGGACTGCGGCGGCCGCCGTGGTGGCTTCATTGTTCGTGCAGATCACCGTTTCTAAGTGTGAGCCGCGGGCCGCCCGGAGGGCTCCCTCGATGTCCGCCAGGGTGAGCCTTCGCTCGGAATGGTTGATGAGGGTGCCCCGGGCCCCTGCGAGCCTCACGGCTGCCGCGATGACATGGCCGGTATGGGCGCCGGGGGCGACGGCATCGATGTGCTGGGCATAGACGGGGACCTCGTAGTGGTGCGAGATGGGGTGGATCTCGGTGAACACCGGTGCCACACCGATGATCGCACCGCTCTCCTCGGCCACCATCTCCGCCGCTTCCGCTATCTCGTGGGCCCGCGGGCCGATCCCTTCCGCATAGACCTTGCAGTTGATAAGGATGATTGGGGGTGCCATGGAAATCCCTTGATCACGCATCCTCTAAGGGGAAGGACCTATATTAATGCGGCGAGTCCGGTACCGGGCGCAAAAAAGGGGTCCCCGGCTTCAAAGGATTCATTAGCCTGTACACGAAATGCGTTATCATTCACCCGTTTCAGGCCGCTTTGCGGCAGCAGTGAAGGGATCTGGCCATGTGGGAAGTGTTCCGGAAGAAGGATCCCGCCTCGCTGGTGGGCGAGGGGATCCGGCTGTTTGATCTGGGACAGCATGACGCGGCCCTGCAGCAGTACGATGAAGCGGTGAAGCAGGATCCCACGCTTCCCGTCGCCTGGCTGAACCGGGGTTCGGCTCTCACCCTTCTCGGCAGGTACCCGGAGGCCCTGGACTCCTTTGATCGGGCCCTTATCCTGGATCCGAAGAATCCCATGGCCCTGCGGAACCGCGGGATCGCCCTGATCCACCTGGGCCGGAACGACGAGGCCGTGAAGACCCTGGATCAGGCCCTGGAGATCAATACCGAGGATCCCGTGGCCTGGCTGAACCGGGGTATCGCCCTCGTCAACGACGGCAAGTACAGCCAGGCCCTGATGTGCTACCAGATCGTGCGGGAGCTGGAGCCGAGGAACGCCACCGCCTGGTTCCAGCAGGGGAGGACCTACGCCATCCTGGGGCGGTTCGATGAGGCCATCCGGTCCTTTGACACGGCGCTCACCCTCAGCCCTGATGATGCCGAGATCTGGATTCACCGGGGATCAGCGCTCCTGAATCTGGAGAAGCCGGACCAGGCGCTGGAGAGCTACGAGCGGGCCATTGCACGGGATCCCGGCCTCGCCCAGGCATGGTCCCGGAAAGGTCTCGTGCTCGTGAAAAAGGGCCGGTACGAAGAGGCCCTGGCTGCGGTCGAAAAGGCCCTGGCCATCGACCCCAGCGAGGTGAATGCCCTCTTTGGGAAGGGCCTGGTCCTCAAGATCCTGGGGCGGTACAATGAAGCCATTGCCTGCTACGACCGTCTCATCGCCCTCAACCCCTCGGATGCCGCGGCATGGCAGGCAAAGGGGGACGTGCTCCTCCTCTTCGAGAAGTATACCGAGGCCCTCAGGGCGTATACCCGGGCACGGGAGCTGGATCCCTCGCTGGAGCAGGCCCTCCAGGCGTCCATCGAGCGGTGCATCGCCTTCATCCAGTTCAACCGGGACCGGTGGAGGGACCAGGGGCTCTTCCTGCTGGAACACGGCGAACCCATGGAAGCGATCCGGTTCTTTGACCGGGTGCTGGAAGTGGAACCTTCTGACCCGAAAATCTGGCTGCACCGGGCCGATGCCTTCACGCAGGTCAGCAAGTACCCGGAGGCCCTCGCCAGTCTGGACCGTGCGCTGGCCATCACCCCCGGTGACGTGGGGGCCCTCCTAGAAAGATCCGCCCTCCTCTCGCGGCTGGGGAACCATGCAGGATCCATCCGCACGCTGGAGAGCGTGCTGGCTGCAAATCCGAGGATCCAGGATACGCGGGTGGTGACCGGCTTCATCCGCGAGGGTGAAGCCCTGTCTGCCATCGGGCAGCATGAGGAGGCGGTGATGTGCTTCTCCCACGCACTGGACATGGACCCCGGTAACTCCGCCACCTGGACCAGCAAGGGCCGGTCCCTGGCCCTCCTGGGATGGTATGAACAGGCCCTAGTGGCATTCGACCGGGCGGTGGAGCTGGACCCGGCCAGCGCCGCCAAGTGGGTACGCAAGGGGATCGTGCTGGACATGCTCTCCCGCTACGGGGATGCCATTGACTGCTACGAGCGGGCGCTCCGGATCAACCCCGAGGATGCGTCGGCATGGTTCAACCTCTCCTCCACCCTCCTGCACCTGAAGCAGTACGAGGAGGCCATCAAGGGATTTGACCGTGCCCTCGCCATTGATCCCCGGAACGCCGAGTCCTGGTACAACCGGGGTGTGGCCCTCCTGGACCTCAGGCAGTTTGAGAAGGCCCTGATCTCCTTCAACCGGGCCATCGAGATCGAGGACAATGTGCCCGAGTTCTGGCACAGCAAGGGGTGCCTGCACGGGATCCTCAGGGACTACGCCGAGGCCATGAAGGATTTTGACCATGCCCTGGAGCTGAATCCCGAGTTCGCCATGGCCTGGAAGAGCCGGGGGCTCTTCCTGCAGTACCTGGGGCGGTTCCCGGAGGCTGTGGAGTCCTACGACCGGTCTCTTGCCCTGGAGTTCGATGCCGGGACCAAGAAGATGCGGGATGCCCTGGTCACCAAGATCTGAAGTTTTCGGCGGGAAAAGAGAGAAAAGATTATTTTTTGAGGGAGATGATGTCACCGAAGGTGGTGGCCACCCGGCTCCCTTTCTGGCCCTTCACCTCTTCTGTCTCCGTGTCCAGCAGCCGGATCCCGAGGGCCTTCTCCAGTTTCTTCCGGAGTTCCTCCTCTGGCACGAGCTCGCTCTTCTCGAGCTTCCTGATCAGCATCTCCTTCTCCATGATCTCGAGGGCCAGCTGCTTCTGGGAGAGTCCCCTGGCCATGCGGGCGATGCGGATCCGGTCCGCGTAGTCCTCGGCGATGTCCCCCTCCATGCGGTCGAAGACGTCCCGGCGGTGCCGCCGGGGAGGTGCCGGGAGAGGTCCTCTCGCCGGAGCCTGGGGCCGGGGTTCCGGTAACCGCTTCTGCTGGACCTCCACGCCATGCCGGGAACAGGGCATGCAGACCCGGAGCTCGGCTCCTTCAATCCGGACCGTTTTAGGCTGTCCCCGAATCTCTGCGCCGCATAATTCGCACTGCATGGTCTCGGAACATCTTTATAGTCATTTTTCCCTATATACTTAATTGAGGCGAGGAATGGCCGATACTCCCTGGCAGGGCCAGGATCCTCCCAACGGGGAGGAGATCTACAAGTACCTTCTCGAGAAGATTGCGGCTCTTGAGAACCGGAACATGGAGCTCCGCGAGCAGCTCCGCCAGATGGAGGTGGAGAAGCGGTACTCCGAGACCCAGAAGATCCGGTTCGAGAGGGATCTCCGCAAGCTGAAGAGCGAGATCGAGCAGCTCCGGTCCCCTCCTCTCGTCATCGGCACCATCACTGACGTGGTGGACCAGAACCGGGTCATCGTCCGTTCCTCATCGGGACCCCGGTTCCTGGTCCGGGCTTCCCAGTGCATCGAGGCCGACCAGCTGAAGCCCGGCGTCCGGTGCACGATGAACCAGCAGTCGCTCGCCATCGTCGAGATCCTGCCCTCCACCTACGATCCCCAGGTGTATGGCATGGAGGTGATGGAATCCCCCACCGAGAGCTATGCCGATATCGGCGGCCTGGCCCCCCAGATCCTGGAGATCAAGGAGGCCGTGGAGCTGCCGCTGAAACGCCCGGACCTCTTCGAGAAGGTCGGGATCGAGCCCCCCAAGGGGGTTCTCCTCTTCGGGCCGCCGGGGACAGGGAAGACGCTGCTCGCAAAGGCCGTGGCCCACGAGACGAACGCCCATTTCCTCCGGGTGGTGGGGTCGGAGCTGGTCCAGAAGTACATCGGGGAAGGCGCCCGCCTGGTCCGGGAGCTCTTTGAGATGGCCCAGAAGAAATCCCCCTCCATCCTCTTCATTGACGAGATCGATGCCATCGGTGCCCAGCGGATGGAGGCCGATACCTCCGGGGACCGGGAGGTCCAGCGGACGCTCATGCAGCTCCTGGCAGGGATGGACGGCTTCGAGAAACGGGGTGACGTGAAGATCATCGGAGCCACGAACCGGATCGACATCCTGGACCGGGCCCTGCTCCGGCCCGGGCGGTTCGACCGGATCATCGAGATCCCGCTCCCGGATGCCGAAGGCCGGCTTGCCATCCTGAAGATCCACACCCGGGGCATGAACCTGGACGACGGCGTTGTCCTCCGGGAGGTGGCGAACCTGACGGAAGGGAAGAACGGCGCAGACCTCCGGGCGATCTGCACCGAGGCCGGCATGTTTGCCATCCGGGCAGAGCGGACCACCGTCACCCAGGCTGACTTCGTCTCTGCCATCGAGAAGGTCTCCACCGACTTCCAGCGGCACCACCTCCCCACCTCCTTCGGCGCCATGTTCGCCTGAGCGTGCGGCGAAACATTTCCTTTTTTTCCTCATTTTCCAGACGGTAACCATTTCATCGGTTCTGTGGTGACCGCCCCCCAGACGTCTCTCCTCACCGGGAGTGGGACCGGGAGGGGGCTTAGCCCCCTCCCGTCGGCCGGCCCAGCCAACGAGGGAAAAAACATGGTACACTCCCGTAGGTGGCGATTTACTGCCGGGACGCTCCAGGGGGGGACCCCACGGTCCCCCCCCCGCAGCGTGGGCGCCCCCCCACCCTGAGGATGTGAGGATCTATCCTGTGAGGATTTCAGGTGACGATTTTCTCGGAAACCGTGGATCAACCCATCCTCTTCGGGGGATGCCTACGGGGCGGGGACGGAGCCCCCAAGAGCGTACCGTAGTGGTACACGAATACCTTGCATTGTCACGCATCGATCAGAAAAAACGTCTGGGGCTGCGGCGGGAGCAGAGCTCCCAAAGGCGTTCACGATGAACAAACCGGCAGGCTTATAGGAGGGGCTCATCAGCCGGCTCCCGCCTCCGGATCTCCGGGACTTTCCACCGGCCCTTCTGGCGGTTCCGTCCCGGAATCTCCCACCGGTTCCTCCTCCGCCACCACGTCCTCCACCGGTTCGTCGGGTGTTGTCCACACCTCCAGGGTGATGGCCTCGGGTGCCATGGTGCCAGGGACAGGCACCGGTACCGGTGCCTCGGGAACCGGCGCCGGGGTTGATGGCTCCCCTCCCTTCTCGATGAGGGAACGGCGGAGCCTGCCCCGCTCGATCCTGAACCTCATGCGGTGGGGCCATGAAGAGGAGAGGGTGAGGTCCCGCTGGTACACCTCCCGGGCCAGGGCCCGGCTGATGATGACCCCCTCTCCCACGTCGATGAGTACCTCCTGGATGTACCGCTGCAGGTACCAGCGGAGCTCGGAAATGAGCGAGACGGCACTGCCCAGGGAGGATACGGTGATCTCCACTCCCCAGGGATGCCGGCCGGGCCGGTAGAACCGGAGGATCGCCCGGCTCGTCTCTGAATCGTACAGGGTCCGGTAGAGGTCCACGCCAGGCTTTGGGACGAGGAGGATCTTCATGGGGTTCTCTCAGGCCGGTCCTTTCGTGTGGGGTTCCCCGCGGGTCGCACTGCATGCCTTCCCCACCACCCGGAATGCCTCCTCCAGGTCAGGGAAGTTGGGGATGCGCTGCTCGCGGAGGACGCGGATGCTCTCCTTTACCGTCTCCCCGCCAATCAGGCAGCCCACGATCATCTTATGGGTACTCTCCGAGAACCGGACCAGTTCCCGGCCCAGCACCTCCATGTCCAGGACGGCATCGGGCACGGCTATCACAAACGCGATGTCCCAGGCATCCTGGCGGCGGATGAAGAGGTCAAAGACCCGGGCGAAGATATCGGCCCCCGAGTCGCCGATCAGGTCCATCGGATTCCCGTGGTTCCATGCAGGAGGCAGGTAGGAGTCCAGCTCCTGGAGCATGGCGGCATCCAGGTCCACCAGTTCCACGCCGTACTGTTCCGCGTAGTCGGATGCGAGTACTGCAAACCCGCCGGCATTGGAGATCACGATGGCCCGTTTCCCTGCCGGGTACCCTTCCGAGGCCAGGAGCTCCGCCAGCAGGAAGGACTCCCTGAGGGAGGATGCGGCCAGAATCCCTGCCTGCCGGAAAGCGGCCATGTACACCTGGTACGCACCCGCGAGTGCCCCCGTGTGGGAGGCGGCAGCCTGCTGCCCCCGGGCAGAGGACCCGGATTTCAGGGCGATTACCGGCAGCCGGTCCGAGACGTGGCTGACCACGTCCATGAACCCGCGCCCGTCCCGGATCTCTTCGATGTACATGATGATGGCCCGGGTCTCGGGGTCCCGGGAGAGGCGGATCAGGAAGTCCTCGAACCCCAGGTCCGCCTGGTTGCCCACGCTGATGACCGCCGAGAACCCGATGGCCTCGGGCTTGCTCCAGTCCACGATGGTGGCAATGACGGCGCCGCTCTGCGACAGGAACGCGATCTGGCAGGGGAGGGGCGTCACCGGGTCGAAGGTGGTGTTCACCTGCCGGTGGGGCAGCATGATCCCCAGGCAGTTGGGCCCCAGGATCCGGAGGTCATGGGAGCGGGCGATCTCCACGAGCTTGTCCTCCACTGTCCTGCCGTCGGCACCCGCCTCCCGGAACCCGGAGGAGATGATGGCCGCCACCTTCACCCCCTTCTTCCCTGCTTCTTCCACTATCGCGGGGACCAGGTGCGCGGGAACCGCGATGACGGCGAGATCCACGGGACCCGGGATTGCGGTGAGGGAAGGATATGTGGATCGGCCCAGGATCTCTTTCCGGTTGGGATTCACAGGGTAGAGATGGCCGGGGAAGGGCAGGAGGTTCTGGAGGATAGCATAGCCCACTTTCTTCGGGTCCGCGGATGCTCCGACGACAGCGATGGAGGAGGGAGTGAAGAGCTCCTCGGGAACGGCGCACCGGATCATCCGGCGGGCTTTCTCCTGCCGGTCCCCCCGGTAGATCCGGGCATCGACGGCACAGCACCCCTGTTCGTAGAGGATCAGCGGGTTCAGGTCAAACTCTGCCAGGGTATCATCTTGGTAAAAGAGGGTGGCCATGGCCTGGATCGTCTTCACGAGCCCTTCCTCGTCCCGGGGTACCTGCTTGCGGAATCCCCGGATCAGCGCATGACCCCGGATCTCCCGGACCATCTTCCGGATCTCGTCGTCGGAGATTGGCAGCACCCGGAGTGAGACGTCCCGCAGCAGCTCCACGAGTATCCCGCCCATGCCGAAGGTGAGGACCTTCCCGAAGGTCGGATCCGTGGTCCCGCCCACCAGCACCTCCACCCCCGGATCCATCTGCTTTGCCACGAGGACCCCTTCAATGGATGCACCGGGTACCAGGCGGGGAACGGTCTCCGTGATGCGGGTGAAGGCTGCTCCCGCTTCTGCGGGGCCGGCGATTCCGGTCACCACCCCGCCCGCATCCGACTTGTGGACCACCTGCGGGGAAATCACCTTCATGACCACGGGAAACCCGATCCTGATCGCGATGGCAGCGGCATCCTCCTCCGACTGGGCCACATCGTGGGGCGGTACCGGTATCCCGTGCTGTGCCAGCAGGGCATAGGCATCGGGCTCGGTCAACAGGATCTTTGTTCCGCCATGCATGCTCTCGGGGCTCCGTTTGTTCTGATCGGTATGGTCGCTCATCCCAGATATCCCTCCCGGTGCCTCACCCGTCGTTGCCGTGGGGAAACCCTCCCTTCAGGGCTTCCGTGAGGGTGGCGGGATCCCCAGGAGAGCAGCGAGGGCGTCCGGCCCGGTGACCGGCGCCCGGCAGGTCGAGCCGGTGCAGACGTACGCGGTCGCCCTGCCATCAACCCTGCGGCAGGTGGGGGCAGGGCCCGCCATGGCGGATCCATCCCCTTCTCCCGGCACCAGTACGACGGTGGTGGAGGGAAGGTACGCGGTCCGGAGGACCTGGAGGAGTGCAGCGGTATCTGCCTGACCGCGATCGCCGGCTATCACGACGCCGGATGAGGGGAAGATTGCCATCTCCAGTGCCATGAGGAGGCCGGTGCACGCCGTGGGCATCGCCTCCATCTCCTCCCGGAGAGAGGAGAGGAGGGAGGTCCCTGACTCTTCCCAGGCCGGATCCCCGGTCAGCCGGGACAGGCGGATCAGTTCCCGGGCAGCCACCGCGTTCCCCGACAGGATCGCCGCGTCGTGGACCACCTTCGGCCGCGTGACGAGGGCCTCCCCGTCATCCGGTGTCAGGAAAAGCCCGCCCGATTCCCTGTCCCAGAACCGGTCATCCAGTACCTGTGCCAGCGGGATGGCCTCATCCAGGTACCGGGGCGAGAATGTGGTCATGTACAGCTCGACGAGGCCATGGAGCAGGAAGGCATAATCATCCAGGAGACCGGTCACGGCCGCTTCGCCGTCCGCCCACCGGTGCAGGAGCCTCCCGTCCTCCTGCCGGAGGTGCGAGAAAAGGAACTCTGTCGCGGCAACGGCCGCCCGCGCACAGTCGGGCGCATCGAAGGCGCGGGAGGCCATGGCAAGGGCCCCGATGGCAAGACCGTTCCAGTCGGTGAGGACCTTCTCGTCCCTCCGGGGCCGGGTGCGGCGGCCCCGTGCCTCCCGGAGGATGTCAAGAGCCCGGGACAGGACCGGATCAGGGTCAGGGTCAGGTTCTTCACCGGTAAAGGATACATTGCCGGATCCCGCCCGCCGTGCGAGGATATTCGATCCCGGCACCGCAGGGAAGTTGCCCCCCGGTGCGACTGCGAACTCCTTCCGGAGCGCTGCCAGCTCTTCCGCCGGGAGGAGTGTCTCCAGTTCCTCCCATCTCCAGAGGTAATACCCCCCTTCGATCCCGCCGGTTTCGGCATCCTCGGCTGCTGCGAAGCCCCCTCCGGGAAGGGCCAGGTCCCGGATCACGTAACCGAGGGTCATCTCCGCCAGCTGACGGTACCGGGGTGCCCCGGTGGCCAGAAAAGCCTCGGTATAGGCTTCGGCCAGCAGGGCCTGGTCATACAGCATCTTCTCGAAGTGGGGAACCCGCCACTCCCGGTCCGTGGCGTAACGGTGGAACCCGCCCGCGAGGACATCGTGGATTCCTCCGCGGGCCATCGCCCGGAGAGTGGCGAGGGCCATCCTCCGGGCTTCTTCTTCCCCGGTCCGTTGCCAGTACCGGAGGAGGAAGACGGGGAGGTGGGGGGTGGGGAACTTGGGGGCTGACCCGAACCCCCCATGGACCGGGTCGAAGGCCAGGGAGAGGTCCCGGACCGCCCGGTCCATGAGGGCAGATCCGGGCAGGCCTCCTGGCGTGCCTGGCCGCGGGGCTTCCCGGGCCCGGAACAGCCCTGTCCCCGCCTGCACCAGTTCGTCTCGCCGGGTCTTCCAGAGGCGTCCCACCCAGGGAACCAGCTCCCGCAGGCCGGTCAGGCCCCGGCGGCTGTCAGGGGGAAGGTAGGTGGCGGCCAGGAACGGGACACCCTCCGGTGTCGCGAGGATGGTGAGGGGCCAGCCTGCGGAACCCGTCATGGCAAGGGCAGCGCCGATGTATACCTGGTCGATATCCGGCCGCTCCTCCCGGTCCACCTTGACGCAGACAAAGGTCCCGTTCATGAGAGCCGCGATTTCAGGGTCCTCAAAGGACTCCCTGGCCATCACGTGGCACCAGTGGCACGTGGAATAACCGATGGAGAGGAAGACGGGCCGGTCCTCCCTCCCGGCCCGCTCGAACGCCTCGGTGCCCCACGGGTACCAGTCCACCGGGTTCCCGCCGTGCATTCGCAGGTACAGGCTCTTCTCACTGGCCAGACGGTTCATGCCCCTCCGCACCCTC
Organism: Methanomicrobiales archaeon; assembly: GCA_028678665.1. Lineage (GTDB taxonomy): Archaea > Halobacteriota > Methanomicrobia > Methanomicrobiales > JACTUA01 > JAJRCY01. Next base: position 13,257 of record JAJRDA010000015.1, read on the forward strand.
CGGTGCACCCCCGGCCGTGAAAAACCATTCCCTGGAGGTCCGGGTGGCAGGGGATAGTCTCATGGCAGGCGACGGTACACCCTCTCTCAGGGGTATGAACGCCCGGTGAGCAACGGGATCCGGCTGCCGCGGCGCGAGCATCCATGCTGCGGGAACACTTCCAGTACCGGGAGACCATCGCGACGATCCTGGCGGATGATCCGGCCCATGTCGGGGCAGCGAGGGAAGGCCTGATGGAGGCCCGGCGGGAGGTAGAGCGGTGCATTGCCGCGGACCCGTTCTTTGCCATCACCTACGAACCCCACCGGCCCGCGTTCCGTGGCAGGGTGGTGGACCGGATGGTGGATGCCGCGGAGGAGGCGGGGGTGGGGCCCATGGCGGCTGTCGCGGGGGCCATTGCATGGTCGGGGGCCGAGGCCATGCAGGAAGCCGGAGCGGTCTTCGGGGTCATCGACAATGGCGGGGACATCGCCCTCTTCTCTGACCGGGAGATCCGGGTCGGTGTCCACGCGGGGGGAGCGCCCCTCTCCAACCGGATCGCGTTTTCTGTCCCGCAGACAGACGGGATCCTGGGCATCTGCACCTCCTCTGCGACGGTGGGGCACTCGGTGAGCCTGGGGATCGCCGACGCGGTGACGGTCTTCTGCCCCGACGTGGCCAGGGCCGATGCCTGGGCCACCTCCCTCTGCAACACCGTCGCGGCCTGTGACGACGCGGCGTTCACGCCGCTGGAAGGAACGCGGGTGCAGGGGGTCCTTGCCATCATCGGGGACCACGTGGCCATGTGGGGCACCCTGCCTCCGCTCATCGGTGCCACGGTTGACCCGGATCTCATCACCCGGGGACAGTGATCCGCGGCGGAACCTGTCTGTCCGGAGCGGGGTTTCCCTGCTCAGCGGCCCGGCCCGGCAAGGAACGCCCGTGCCCTGCGGCAGGCATCCTTCCCGTCGAAGCGTGCCAGGACCACGTCCGCCTCCCTGACTTCCATCGCCGGCGTCCCGTCGCGGACCAGGAAATAGACGTCCAGGTCCTCATCGCTATCCACCAGGATCCCCTCCCGGGCATCCTGGGCCGCATGCAGGAGCAGCCGGTCCTGGGCAAGGGGGTCCGGAACCGTCCGGAAATGGTAGTAGAAGAGCTGGAACGCGTTCAGAAGGTCCGAGTCGAGAAGGGCTGCCCGGGCGTCGGGATCCAGGGTATCCAGCACCTCTGCCAGCCGGGCGTCGTCCTCGCCGGCTATCTGCAGCACGCGGTCCGCGAGAACCGCGAGATCCAGGGAATCGATTGCGGGTACCATTCCTGTCATGGACCCGGAGATGCCGTTGCATTCCCGCGGATGCCCCGGGTCCCTCTCCCAATCCTTATATCATTCATTTCCTTTAGAATATGTGTGCGCGAGGAGGAGCAGGACTGGATGGTCTACTGCCATATCGCGGCCCGGGAGCGGATCACCGTCCCTGAACTGGAAGCGGAGACCGGCCTTCCCCGGCCCGCGGTGGAGGCATCGGCAGCCCGGCTGGTGCAGGGGATGATCGTGGAGCGGGAGGGGGAGGCGCTCCGGGCCCTGACCGTCGGAGAATCCCTGGCCAAGTGCCATATCAATTCGGCTGAATCCTCCCATATCGTCATCGAGAACGGCGTCATCCGGGTCCGGAAGGAAGACGGCTGATGCAGTTCCCGGAGGTCGTGGTGCTCCGGATCGGTCACCGGCCGGAGCGGGATCAGCGGGTGACCACCCACGTGGGCCTGGCAGCCCGGGCCTTTGGCGCAAGGGGCATGCTGCTGGCCGCGAAGGATGCCGGCGTCGTGAAGACCCTCCGGGACGTCGTGGAACGGTGGGGCGGGGATTTCACGGTTCGGGACGGCGTCACCTGGCGGCAGTGCATCCGGGACTGGAAGGAGAACGGCGGAACCGTGGTGCACCTGACAATGTACGGCCTGCGGCTCTCCGATGCGGTGGAGGAACTCCGGGGCAGGGACCGGATCCTGCTCGTGGCCGGCGCCGAGAAGGTCCCCGGCGAGGTGTACGGCCTCGCGGACTACAACATCTCGGTCTCCACCCAGCCCCACTCCGAGGTCTCTGGCGTGGCCGTCTTTCTCGACCGCCTCTTCCTCGGCGAAACCATGGACCGCGAGTATCCCGGAGCGCCGATGCGGATCGATCCCTGCGGTTTCGGGAAGAGGACGGAGCCGTGACGGGAAGGGTGCTCGTGGCCGGGTTCTCCACCCGGCACGTGGCCCAATCGGCAGCAGCGGCGGGCTACGACGTGGTGGCCGTGGACCACTTCTGCGACCGGGACCTCTCCCTTTCCACGAGCGACCGGATCGCATTTTCGGACGTGGACGAGATCCCGGACTGCATCGCCGAGATGTCCCGGAGGCACCGGGTGGACTGGCTGGTGGCAACGTCGGGGGCCGAGACGCTTGCAACCCCCCTCCCGGTGCTGGGGAACAGCCCCGGCATCGCCGCGCGGTTCCTGGACAAGGCCGGCGTCCAGGAGTTCTTTGAGACCGCGGGGATTCCCGTGCCGGCCCGGATCCCGGAGGGCGTCTTCCCCGCGATGGTGAAGCCCCGCAGCGCTGCCGGGGGGTGGAGGAACCGGGTGGTACGGTCGCGGAAGGATCTCGAGGTGTGGCGGAGCGAGTATCCCGGCATGGACCACCTCCTCCAGCAGGTGGTGGGGGGTACCCCGGCATCCGTCTCGTGCCTCTGCAATGGAAAGAGCGCCATTGCCCTTGCCAGCAATCTGCAGATCCTCCGGGGAGATCCCCCGGCACCCTACGGATTCGCCGGCTCCCTGACGCCGCTGGACCATCCCCTGGCGGACCGGATGTGTGCGCTTGCCGCCCGGGCAGCCGCGGCCAGCGGGTGCGTGGGATCGGTAGGGATTGACTTCATGCTGGGGGAGGACGCCCTTGCCATCGAGCTGAATCCCCGGTTCCAGGCCACCGTCGACACGGTCGAGCGGGCCCTCGGGGTGAACCTCTTCCGGCTCCATGCCGACGCGTGCCGGGGCATCCTCCCTGCCCGTCCCCTCCGTCCGAGGCAGTATGCCGTCCGGCAGATCCTCTTTGCCCCGAGGACCCTCACCGTCAGGGAGGACCTCCTGCCCCTCGTCCCCCGCGTGGCCGACGTCCCCTGGCCGGGCACCCGCATCGCCGAGGGGGACGCCCTCATCTCGGTATTCGGCTGGGGCCCCACCGCCGCCCATGCGCTGGCGATGCGGGACGACACCATTAACCGTGTCCACCGCGCTATAGGTTATCATGAAGGCGGGAGAAGTCCTGGATGACGAATCGATCCGGAGCTACCTGCACCGGCTCATCGGCGACGAAGGGATCGAGCTCCTTGAGAAGTTCCCCGAGGAAGGGGAGTACAGCGACGAGGAACTCGCTGAGAAGACCGGGATCAACTTAAATACCGTCCGACACTCCCTCTACGCGCTCTACGAGAAGAGGCTCGCAGAGTACCGCAGGATCAAGAACACCGAGACCGGTTGGCTCACCTACCTCTGGAAGATCCGGCTGGAGAACATCCATTCCGCCCTCCAGGAGGAGATGGCAATGTTCATGGAGAAGCTGGAGGCCAGGGAACGGTACGAGGAGGAGAACGACTTCTACCGGTGCAGGACCTGCGGGATCTTCACCTTCAACGACGTGGTGGATATCGACTTTGTGTGCCCCCGATGCAGCCAGCCGGTGGAGCACTTTGACAACGAAGTCCTGCTCCATGCCCTGAAACAGCGTATCGCCGATGTCCGGGCATGCCTCGGGCATGAGTGATCCCCGGGAGGATCTCCTGCGGAAGGCAGGGTGCAGCGAACGGGTCATTGCCCACTGCCGTGCCGTCTGCACCCTTGCCCTCAGTTTTTCTGGTTCCGCAACCGTCGACAGGGATCTGGTCCGCGAGGGAGCCATGCTCCACGACATCGGCCGGTCCCGCAGCCACTCCATTACCCATGCCCAGGAGGGGGCTGCCATCCTCCGTGCGCTGGGCATCCGTGATGACGTGGTACGGGTGGCAGAAAGGCATATCGGAGCAGGTCTCACCGCGGACGAATGCTCCCTCATGGGCCTCCTGCCCCGGGACTGCATGCCGCGGACCCTGGAGGAGCAGATCGTGGCCAATGCCGACAACCTGGTGCAGGGGCACCGGGAAACCTCCATCGTCCGCCTCCTGCAGCATTCGTACCACCTGAGGCGGCGGCTCCGGCAGAGGCACTACCGGCTCTGGGTCCGGATGGAGGCCTTCAGATGATCAGCTGCTGCACCATCGGCAGGGAGCGGAGTTCTTCGTAGAGCACCGCGGGGGGTGTCCCGTCCACGATCACGACAAGACGGGGTTCCTCTGAGAGGTAGGGATCGTTCACAAAGATCTGCCGGATCCCAAGGTCATGGTCCACGATGGCCCGGACCACCGCTCCTACGATCCCCTTCTCCTGGGCGTTCCGGGGGATGACGGTGATCACCGAGAGGCCCAGGGACCGTCCGACCCGGGAGAGGTCCGGCGTGGAGCGCAGGTTCCGGAAGACCGCGGCCAGCGTCGGGTTGGAGAGGACCCGTTTTGCCGTGGCATCCACCACCCGCCGGTCCGAGCCGATGGCCTGGGCGATGTGGGTGGCCGGGATCTCCACGCCGTTCGCCACCACCCTCCCCCCGTCGTTCACTGCGAAGCCGTTCTCCAGCAGGAACCGGGCCACCTTCGCCTGGGACGGGGAATCGGCAAACTCCGACAGGATCTCGGACCACATACCGGTAGAGTCACCTTTCTGTATATTAAAGTACGTTGATGGGGTTTAAAGTGCATTGTTGTCCATGCGTGGCGCGCCCGACTCGGAATCTGGTCCTCCCTGTTTCAAATCCTTTCGATGGAAGGGACACAGAATGATACCGATGCTATCGCCATTCCCATGTCAGACTGGTCTCGATATCTGAGGACTTTTACTGGTACGCTCCAGGGGGGGCCTGACGGCCCCCCCCCGCTGCGTGGGCGCCCCCCATAAGGATATATCGCCACGTCGGTGTTACCGGAGATCTCCCCCTCTTCCCCCGGGGATGCACCCGCGGCGGGGGAGGAGCCCCAGAAGAGCGTTTCACTCGTAGTCAGTGAGGACGGAGAATCCTCTTGGTACCATCCCAAATCCTGAAGATCCGTATCCGCCCGGCAACAGGAAATCCCGCCCGGTTACCGTCGGTAAACCCGTCATAATCCAACGGTAAGGTATTTGAGATGCCCCGGCCCATACAATACGTCAGCGCGAGGGTTGCCAAGCCAGGTCAAAGGCGCCAGCTTGAGGGGCTGGTCTCGAAGGAGTTCGAGGGTTCAAATCCCTTCCCTCGCATCCGGTTTTGAATATGTCCTTGGTAAGGACGCTCGTAAAACAACCGTGTCCTGTTCTCGGGGAGGAGAGCGGGCATACCGTGAAGCCGAAGAGCCCGTAAAACCGCCCTTTCACGATCTATTTATCTTCATGTACCCATGAGGATAATTGTCGTGAAAGAAGATGACTGAACAGCATTGTAGCATCTGTAAATTTGGTTTTCCTGGTAAGAAACGTGTTTTCTTCGCCAGCAAAGAAGAGTCTTTTGAGTGCCACCGATTCCCGGTGATAGCTGGTGCTTCCGGTGGCATTATATTCGCATCGGGTATTTGGCCTATTGTTACGAAACCCCCCTTCTGGTGCGGGGAATGGAAGAAGAGTGGGACATGAAAGCGGGTTAATACTCTTCAGAATGGGCTCCGTTTTGCAAAAAGGATATGGAGGATTGGAATATTAAACCACTTTATGGTTCTTCCGGCGATTGATCGGGATGGAGACGAGATCATCCTTACATTCAGATTCCGGGATGAGAGAGTATTTGCTGCGTGGAGAAAACGGCTCAAGGGGATCGTAGAGATTCCTGTCCCCATTCACAAAGTATCAGAGGGGAAGAAGTGAATCGGTCATTCGCCCTCCTCTGTCTTGGGATAATACTCTTCTGAGCAGCGGCCTATCTCGACACCATTTACCCGGTA
>JAJRDA010000016.1 GCA_028678665.1 Methanomicrobiales archaeon
ACTCCGATCCGGGCAGGCCCCCCTACCTCCTTCACAGCCTTGGGCGCTGTCTTCACCGGGGCAGCCTCCTCCCTGGCCTTCGGGGCTGCGGCCTTCACCGGGGCAGCCTCCCTGGCCTTCGGGGCTTCCTTTGCCTTGGGTCTGGCGGCTTCCTTTGCCTTGGTTTTTTTGTCAACCATTGTTGCACCTCACAGGATCTTCTTCAGGAACGGATCCACCGGCACCGCATGGAGGTCCAGTGCCAGGTCCGTCGGGCTCATCCCCTGGGCGAGACCGAGGAGCTCGTTGTAGTGGAGCACGGGAAGGCCCCAGAACTTGCCGAACTTCTCCTGGATCTCGATCTGCCCGCGGTCAAACTCCAGCTGGCAGAACGGGCAGACTTCCGTGACCGCGTCCACCTTGGCCTCGTGGAGGTTGATCATCTTCTCGTTGGTGATGTCGAGCGAGTGTACGAGATCATACCCGCGGACACCGCCGCCGGCACCGCAGCACTGCATCTTCTTGCGGTACTGGACGGGCTCGGCGCCGAGAGCCGCCACCAGCTCCTCGATCCACATCGGGTTCTCCGTATCCCCGAAGTGACGCTCCTTCTTGGGCTTGAGCAGGTGGCAGCCGTAGTGGACGCCGATCCGGGTGCCCGTGAGCGGGCGCGTGACCGAATCCCGGATCTTCTCCACGCCGCAGACCTTGGGATCATAGTACAGCTCGATCAGGTGCCAGACATCGATGGTCCCCTTGAACTCCATGTCGGACTTCCCGGAGGGGTCCGAGGGGTCCTTCACCGTCTTCAGCACCTCGTTCACCGCGTCCCGGAGGTCATCGTTGTGCTTCAGCTTGTGGTTGACCTCCCAGATGGACTTGTAGCACCCGTTGCACTCGAGCGCGATGTCCATGCCCATCTTCTCGGCGAGCACGATGTTCCGGGCTGCCATCGCCATGAACACGTTCAGGTCGATGGAGCCGAATGCGCCCGGTGCCGGGCAGCAGCTGGCCCCCTTCAGGGGGTGCAGGTTGATCCCCACCTTCTTGCTGCAGGAGATCCCTGCCGATTCGCAGCCGGGATACCGGTTGGGGGCGATGCATCCCAGGAAGAGTGCATAGTCTTTCGCCATGGTTCATGCCCCCTTCTTCTCTGATTCTGCCACGATCTTGTCCGCCTGTGCCTTCACCTTGTAGTGGTCCAGGATCTGCCGGATACCGGGGAGGTATTCGGGATGGCTGTGGGTGGTGGGCGGATCCTTCGCGAGTCCGAGCCGGACACGGGCAGCGCGGTTCACATCATTGTTGGGCACGCCGTGGCCGGACTGGTAGATCGCCTGCACGGTCTTTAAGAAGTTGACCGGAACGATTCCCCGCTGGTACGCGAAGTTGCGCATCGACATGATCACGTCGGTGGGCGCAATGTCCCGGGGGCAGCGGTCGGTGCAGCTGTAGCAGGTGGTGCACAGCCAGAGGTCGGGGTCGGTGAGGGACTCCTCCTCCAGGCCCAGCACGTTCCGGCGCATGAAGAGCCGGATGCGGTACGAGGAGCGGGGTGCGGACGGACACGAGCCGGTGCAGGTGCCGCACTGGAAGCACATGTGGGACACCGTGCGGCTGAGGTCCTTGACCTTCTTTGAGAAATCCGGGTTGCTGTCAGTCCGGTAGAGATAACGGTCCCGCAGTTTCGTCTCGAGTTTGGGATCCGGGTAACCTTTGGTTCTTGCCATGTTCTTACCTCACGCCTTGTCCAGAGCCTTCTCCTGCACCTGGCCGGGCTTGACGGTCTCCTTGACCTGGGAGGTCCGCTTGGTGAAGAGCTTCTCCTTGATCTTCTTCATGAGATCCGTCTCCGTTCCCTTGAGCCGGATGCCGTTCCGCTTGAGCACGATGATGTCCTCGCCGGGGCAGGCCGCCACACAGGCGCCACAGAACATGCAGTACTCCTTGTTGACCGCGATCTTAGCCTCCTGCTTGCCCTTCAGCTGTGCAGCCGGGGGCGGGGTCGGGAGGTAGATCGCGTTGCACGGGCAGATCTCCACGCAGGTGGAGCACCCGGACGGGCACTTCTCGGGGAAGAACTCGATCTCGCCCTCAAAGAGCTTCTCGACGGTGATGGCCTCGGTGGGGCAGTTCTTGCTGCACCAGGTGCAGGTGCAGCAGAGGTCCTCGTTGATATCCACCTTGCCCTCCACCTTGTCGGAGACAACCTCGCGCTCGACGGTGATGCACTCCTCGGGGCAGATCTCCACGCAGACCTTGCAGGCATCGCACTTCGTCTCGTCCCAGGGCAGGCCGGTCTTTTGGTCCGCGACCGCCTCGACCTTCCCGGTCTCGGCGGTGTAGGGCTTGCGCTTCACCGTGATCGCCGGGCAGAGGTAGCCGCACAGCCCGCAGACCGTGCACTTCTCCATGTCCACCTTGAAGGTGGGCTTGGACTTCATGGCGAGCTGCCGCTCCTTCCCCTCCTTGGAGGCACCCTCGTAGAGGGGCACGTCCCTCTTGATGGCGTCCCTCGGGCAGACGTCCTCGCAGATCGTGCACTTGATGCACTTCTCGTCGTCGATCTTGGAGACCTGGTCGTACTGCGGGAACCCTTCCTTCTCGATGATCGGGTACCGCTCCACGCCGTCGATGGTCAGCGAAAGCGCACTGAACGGGCACATCACCGGGCAGACGCCGCAGTAGGAGCACTTGACCTCGTCAATCTCCACCGGCGCGGCGTAGTCCACCGCCCCGCGCCGGACGGCACCCACCGGTCCCCAGGTGATGGCCTCCTCCGGGCAGGCCTCGATGCAGATCCCGCACCCCGTACAGATGTCCACGTTCAGGATCAGGTTGCTGGTGGTCTGCAGGAGCTTCTGCTCCTGGATCACCTTCTTCCCGTCCCGCTGAAACTCGATCCTCTTGGAAAACTTTGGATACAGTGTCATGGGCTCTGATCACTCCATTACAACCTCAACGAGAGGCTTTGATCCCTCATCCCAGTGTCCCTTCAGCTTGATAACACCGTAGGGGCACGCCTCGACGCACACGCCGCACCCGGCGCAGAGCTCCGACTTGACGTCAAGGACGATGGCCTTGCCGCCCACCACCTTGTAGATCTTCTCCTTGGAGACAGGATCCACGGTGTGGAGCTCGAGTGCGTTCACAGGGCATGCGACCACACAGTTGTTACAGCCGGTACATTTTTCCATGTTCACGTGTACTGCGAACGCCATGTTGTCACGCACCAGCTCTTATCGATCCGAAAATCGATTGAATGAAAGTTGCTAAGAATCATAGATAAAACTTCTGAAAACCCTCCGGTGGCTCCTTTTCCCATCCTCTCCCTGTCCCCGCGTCCATAATCGCATTTTTATTTGTTAATATATACATATAGTTAATCAGAAGAAATTAAACTTTTTCCACTGGAGTTTTCTGCCCCGGTGCAAATGATAAATTTATTCTATCCTTTGGGTAATACTGTGGTATCCCAGAGGTGAGAAATTTTGGAGATAAACGGAGTCAGAATCGATGATACCTACGCGGAAGCGTTCCCGATCTTCGTTTCCCGCGTGATTATCACGGCAGCATCAAAACGCTGGGCATACAAGGCTGCGATGGAATCCACCGGCTTTGCGACCTCCTGCATCGGGTGCGCGGCAGAAGCGGGCATCGATTACTACATGCCCCCCCAGGAGACCCCGGATGGACGGCCGGGCTTTGCCATCCTGATCTGCAACCCCAAGAAGGAGAAGCTGAAGGAGCAGCTGATCGAGCGGATCGGGGAGTGCATCCTGACCGCCCCGACGACGGCCACCTTCAACGGCATCACCGATGCCCCCGAGAAGCTCCCGGTGAAGCTCCACTTCTTCGGCGACGGCTACGAGCACCAGGTGAAGGTGGGGGACCGCTCCTGCTGGGCCATCCCCATCATGGAAGGGGAGTATATCACCGAGGAGGAGTACGGGGTCGTGAAGGGGGTTGCCGGCGGCAACTTCTTTGTCATGGCCGAGAACCAGATGGCGGCGCTCGCCGGTGCCGAGGCGGCTGTCGATGCCATCGAGCACGTCCGCGGGGCCATCCTCTCCTTCCCCGGCGGGATCGTGGCCAGCGGGTCCAAGGTGGGCTCCAAGAAGTACGCGAAGTTCATGAAGGCGTCCACCAACGAGGCCTACTGCCCCACCCTGAAGGGAAAGGTACCCGACAGCAAGGTGCCGGACGGTGTCAACGGGATCTACGAGCTGGTCATTGACGGCGTGGACGCGAAGGCAGTGGCGACGGCGATGCGCGATGGGATCCGTGCCGCCTGCACGGTGCCGGGCGTGAAGGTGATCTCGGCCGGGAACTACGGCGGGAAACTGGGCCCCCACCAGTTCAAGCTCCACGAGGTCCTGAAATAATCCCCCCTCTTTTTCCGAATCCTTCTCAAGACGACTGATATGAGTGCTCATCCAGACCGGGAATGGTGACGGGAGGGGGTGAATACCCCCTCCTGGTCCCACCCCCACCAGAGGATAGCCGCTTCTTCGGTGTTCCGCGGCCCATGAATCTGCCCGTACTGTTATTGGATCTCCACACCACTGAGAACCGGCGTGGAGCAGCCATCCTCGCCGGGCGAGGGCGACGGGAGGGGGCGGAGCCCCCTCCTGATCCCGTCCCGTGAGGATCGTTTTTTCTGGTGATCGCCATTCCATACCTTTATTACCGAAGAGTTCGTTAACGATATTTTCGGCAATAAAATTTCCCCGGCAGAGAAGAACCCGTGCCCATGATCGCCGAACCCTACATCCTCCACTACCCGGAGCTCGTGGCTCTCGCGGACCCGGAGGGTCGCCGGGTAGAGCTGGTGGAGTTCTTTGACTGCACGGGGGGGGCCATGTGGGCCCGGCACCACTATACTAAGAGTCCTCTTGTGGAGTCTGCCCGGGTGGTCGGTTCCACCATGCGGTACCTGCTCCGGCCCGGGACAGTGGAGCTCCCCCTCCAGGGATCCACGTTCGCCGCAGGGATCACCGGTGTCACGGTAGGGAAGGAGGAGATCGCCATCTCCTACCTGGGTCTTGGCGGGGGAGGTGTGGGGGCCTCCATCTGCCGGTCGACGGCGAAGGGGGTGCGGAGGTGCGAGACCGATCCCTCGGGAGGGGGGAAGGTGGCCGGGTCCACGGTCTGGCTCCCCCGGAGGGAGCGGGTGCTCATCGGCATCGACGACACGGATACCAAGGAGGAAGGGGCTACCTGGACGCTGGCCCACAACATCGCCCGGGCGGTGGAGGACGACAGCAGCCGGTACCTCTCCCACACGATCGTGCAGCTCTTCCCGGTGCCGTTCCGGACCAAGAACTGCGTGGCCACCGTCTGTGAGTTCGCCTCATCGGACCCGGAGGGAGTGGTAGCCCGGTACCGGGATCTGCTGGAGCGGTACACGCTCTCAAGGGAGACGGGGATGGCCGTGTTCCGGGGCTTTGATCCCTCCCACCTTTTCCCCTTCGGCCGGAAGGTCCAGCAGGGGCAGGTCTCCCCCGAAGAGCTTGCAGCGGTGCGGGACGGGAGGGTGCAGGCCATCCTGCAGGGGCGGGGGCTCATGGGTGCGGTGGCAGCCCTCCCTTTCTTTACCCGGTACCAGGAGGCACTGGAGCCATGGAATGGAAACGGGTGAAGGCCGAACTGCTGGCGATCGGGCGCGTGGCGCTGAAAGGCGAGGACTGCAGGCGGTTCATCTCCCGATCCACTGCCGGCCCCACCGCCGGGGGAGAGGGATCGGTCTTCTTCTCGGTGGGCGACCGGAGGGTCCGGCTCTCTGTGGACCCGGCCAGTCCCCTGGTGCTGCACCACGAGGGGGGTGGGAAGGCCGTGATCAGCGGGCCCGGCCGGGAACCTCTGCGGGGGATGCTGGAGGTCCCCGGGCTCCACTGCCCTCGTCAGGCGTACATCACCCTCTCGGAGCGGTGCATCTTCTCCTGCCGCTACTGCACGGTGCCGCGGCTCCACGGCCGCGTGAAGTGCCCCGACGAAGTGCTGGAGAAGGTGAAGGGAGTGCTTGACCGCGTGGACGCGGTGTCGATCACGTCGGGCGTGGCAGAATCTGTCCCACGGGAGGAGGCACAGGTGCTGGATGTCGTGCGGCGTGTCGCTCCGCTGGGGAAACCGGTCGGCGTCTCAGTGTACCCGACGCCACGGACCCCCGACCTCCTCCACGACCTGGGTGTGGCAGAGGTGAAGTGGAACCTGGAGGCGGCGACACCTGCCCTCTTTGCAGTAATGTGCCCCGGCCTGGACTACGATCTCATGTGGCAGGCCCTCCGGCGGTCGGTGGAGATCTTCGGCGAGGGGGCTGTCTGCTCCAACGTGATCATCGGCCTGGGGGAGACAGACGCCGAGATGACGAAGTGCATCACCGATCTCACCGGGGCCGGTGTGATCCCTGTGCTGCGGCCCCTCTTGCCTGCCGCAGAACTGGCTGCATGGCACCGCCCCTCAGCCGACCGGCTCCTCCGGCTGCTGGGGATCCAGGAACAGGCCCTCCGGGACGCGGGGCTGGACCCGCGGCGGGTCCGCACGATGTGCACCGCCTGCACCGGCTGCGATCTCACGCCGGGGAGGGACACATGAAGGGTGGCGATGTGCTGGCACAGGCCCTCCGCGACTGCGCGGACACCTTCTATACCGTGCCGGGCTACCCGGTGACCGGGATTGCGGAGGCGGTGGGGGCAGAGCTGACCGTGAACGAGAAGGTGGCCCTGGAGTATGCCCTGGGAGACTCCCTCTCCGGGAGACGGGCAGCCGTGATCCTGAAGAATGTGGGGCTGAACGCATGCGCCGATCCGCTTGTCAACGCCACCACCCAGGGGCTCCGGGCCGGGATCGTCATCGTGGCAGGGGATGACCTGTCTGTGAAGGGGTCCCAGAACGCCCAGGACTCCCGGTATTACGGCGAGGTGGCCGAGGTGCCCGTCCTGGAACCCGCCAGTTACTCGATCGGGGCAGCCCTGGAGGAAGCGTTCCTGGCGTCGGAACGATTCTCCCGCATGGCGATCCTGCGGGTGACAGCAGATCTTTTGGAGCGGGAGGCAGCGGCACCGGCCTGCTCTGGCGCACGGGGGGAGGGCCGCCTGGCCCCCCGGGACCTGACCATGAGAGGAAGGGTGGCTGCCGCGGCGCAGGGAACCGCCGCGATGTTCGCATGGGCCCGGGGACACTCCCTGAACCGCATCTCCGGAGATAACGTCTCGGTGGGGGCGGTGGAAGGGGCATCCCGGGCGGTGATTGTCTATCCCCCGCCGGCCCTTCCGCCCTCTGTCAGGGTGATCCGCGAGGCGGGACGGCCGTTCCTTGCCGAGCACCGCGATCTCAGGCCCCCTCAGCCCCCTGCAAAGGTGGAGCGGATGGCGGACCGGGGGCACTTCCGCACCTTCTGCCCGCACTGCCCCTTCAAACCGGTGATGGGGATCCTGGCAGGAAAGGACCTCTCCGCCGCCTGCGACATGGGCTGTGCGATCCTTGCCATGAACCCACCCTATTCCGTCGGGGTGGCCGCCTACGGGCTGGGCTCATCGGTGGCCGTGGCGGCCCGTTCCACCGGGATCGCGCTCATCGGCGACTACGCACTCCTGCACTCGGGGATCAATGCACTGATCGACGTGTACGAAAAGGGGCTTCCGCTCCTCTGCATCGTTCTCGCGAACAACCGCCTTGGGATGGTGGGGGAGACGCCGGCCTTCAACCCGGTGCCGTACCTGGCATGGTCGTCGCCTGTCGTCGCGGGCGCAGGCGATCCGCGCCTGGAGATAGTGGTCGACCGGGTCGACCGGCCCCGGACCCTGGTGGTGGAGGGCACCTGCCCTGAAGGAGAATCCTATGAAACCGTGGCATGTGGAAATCTGTGACGTCACGCTCCGCGACGGGGAGCAGACCCCGGGGGTCTCGTTCACCCGCGAGGAGAAGATGGACATCGCATCGTGGCTGGACAGGATCGGGATCGACGTGATCGAGGCCGGTTTCCCGGTGGTGTCGCCCTATGAGAAGCAGTGCGTGGCCGCCATCGCGAACCAGGGGCTGGATGCCCGGATCTGCGGCTTTGCCCGGGCCCGGCAGGGCGACGTGGACGCGGCCATCGACTGCGGGGTGGACATGGTCTCCCTCTTCATCGCCACCTCGGACCTCCACATCCGGCACAAATACAAGAAGCCCCGGGACCAGGTGGTGGACGAGGCGGTGGTCTTTGTGGAGTACGCAAAGGACCACGGCGTCGAGGTCCGGTTCGCGGCCGAGGACGCTTCCCGTACCGGCCGGAAGTTTCTCAAGGAGGTGTACCGCAAGGCCATCGACCACGGGGCGGATCTCGTCTCTTTTGCCGACACGGTGGGGTGCCTGACACCCAACCAGATTCGCCGGGTGATGGCGGATCTGGTCCGGACTCTTCCGAAGCCCCTCTGTGCCCACTGCCATAACGACCTCGGATGCGCCACGGCCAACACGATCACCGCCGCCGAGGCGGGGGCGTTCCAGCTCCACACCACGGTGAACGGCATCGGGGAGCGGGCAGGGAACGCGGCCCTCGAGGAGGTCCTCGTGGCGCTGCGCCTGATCGGCGGGGTGGACCGCTACGACCTCTCGCACCTGAAGATGCTCTCAGGCCTCGTGGAGCGCTACTCGGGGATCACGCTCGCAAAAACGAAGGCCGTGGTGGGCGAGCATGCCTTTGCCCACGAGAGCGGGATCCACATCGCTGCCATCCTGGAGGATCCCCTCACCTACGAGTACATCCCCCCGGAGCTGGTGGGCGGGGAGCGGCAGTTCATCCTGGGCAAGCACACGGGCAGGAAGGCCCTGGAGCACGTCGTGGGATCCCTGGGCTACCACCTCTCCGAACCCCAGCTCTGCCACGTGCTGGACCAGGTGAAGATGCGGAGCGAACACAAGTGCGGGGTCTCCCCGGAGGTCCTCATGGATCTGATCCGGGAGTCGATCCTGAGGGTGGGGTAACCGGATGCCCACCCTCTCGGAACGGATCCTGGGCGCCCCGGCGGGGTCCTATGTCGATGTCCCGGTGGACCGTGCCATCGCCCACGACGGGACCGGTGTACTGGCCCACCAGGCCTTCTGCGAGATGGGTGTCCGGGGGATCCGCCGGCCGGAGTGCACGTACCTGATCTTTGATCACATCGCGCCGGCCAACACCTCCACCACCGCCGGACTCCAGCGGGAACTGCGGCAGTTTGCCCGGGAGCAGGGGCTCACCTTCTGTGACATCGGGACGGGCATCTGCCACCAGGTGATGGCCGAGGGGATCGTCCGGCCGGGGGAGGTGGTGGTGGGAGCCGACTCCCACACCTGCACCCTTGGGGCCTTCGGGGCCTTTGCCACCGGCGTGGGAGCCACCGACATGGCGGCCATCTGGGCCTCGGGGTCCACCTGGTTCCGGGTACCGGAGACGATCGCGGTCCGGTTCACGGGGAGGCTCCGCGGGGCTGCGGAGGCGAAGGACGCAGCCCTTGCCTACGTCCAGGCCCTGGGTATGGACGGTGCCAATTACCGGGCCCTGGAGTTCGTGGGAGACGGGATCGCGTCCATCCCGATGGCAGGGAGGCTCACCCTCTGCAACATGGCAGTCGAGACAGGGGCCAAGGCAGGTCTCTGTTACCCGGACCGGGAGACAACGGAGTACCTGGCATCCTTCGGCGTCGAGGCGGAGATGCAGGTGCCGGACTCCCCCCGCTACGTGAAGGAGATCTCCCTGGACCTCTCCTCTCTCACGCCGCTCATCGCGACCGGGCACCGGGTGGACCACGTGCAGGAGGTGGCGGAGCTGGCAGGGCAGCCCCTGGACCAGGTCTTTGTCGGCACCTGCACGAACGGCCGCTACGAGGACCTGCTGCGGCTCTCCCGCGTGGTCAGGGACAGGCAGGTAAAGGTGCGGACGATCGTGGTCCCGGCCTCCCGGCGGGTGCTGGAGCGGATCACGGCAGAGGGCATCCTCTCGGACCTGGTCCGGGCAGGTTGTGTCCTCGGCCCGCCCGGCTGCGGCCCCTGCCTGGGTGCCCACCTGGGGGTCCTCGGTGAGGGGGAGACCTGCCTCTCCACGGCAAACCGGAACTTCGTCAACCGGATGGGGGTCGGGGGCGAGATCCTGCTCGCCTCCGTCGCCACGGCAGCGGTAAGTGCCCTTGCCGGGGAGGTTACGGTGCCGGGGGTGGCAGATGTACGGTGAGGGGCGGGCGGTCTGCCTGGGAAGCGATGTGGACACCGACCGGATCATCGCCGGGAGGTATTTGAGAACCAGGGACCGTGCCCTCTGGGCAGCCCATGTCTTCGAGGACCTGGACCCCACCCTGGCCCCCCGCCTGAAGGGCACGGTGCTGATGGCCGGGAAGAACATGGGCTGCGGTTCTTCCCGGGAGCAGGCGGTGATCGCGCTCAAGGAGGCCGGTGTCGTGGCGGTGGTCGCCCCCTCCTTTGCCCGGATCTTCTACCGGAATGCCATCAACATCGGGCTTCCCGTCATCGAGTGCCGGGTGGCCTGCAAAGAGGGAGCGCGGGTGCGGTTCAACCTGGCGGAGGGGTGGGTGGAGGTGGACGGCTCACGGTGCCATGCCACCCCCCTCTCGCCAAAGATGCTCGCGATCCTACAGGCCGGCGGTCTCGTCCCCTTCTGGAGGAACCACCAATGATCTTTCCCCGCCACTGCAAGGAAGTGGGGTATGCGAGGGGGAAGCCCTGCGGGGACCGGGTCTACTTCCTCTCCCGCTACCTGGTGGTGGAGACGCCGGATGGCCCGGCGGTGCGGGAGGTGATACGGGACCCGGGGGGAACAGGGATGATGCGGCCGATCCGGGGCACCCGGCTCCTGGCCCCGGCAGACCAGGTCCACCGGTACCCGGAGAAGGTGAACCTCCATGACAGGACCCGCCTCGTCCGGCTGGCGCTGGAGTCCGGGAAGCGCTGCACCCTCTTTACCGGGTGGGACGAGCACCTGACCTTTGTCTGCGACCCGGACCTCTCGCCGTTTCTCCCCGTCCACGTCTACGATGTCGCGCCCCCGGCCCCCTCGCTCCTCCTCGCCCTGGACGGGCTGGAGAGGAGCGGTCTCTTCGGCGAGCTCTCGCTCTTCTTTGTCCCCCACCTCCGGGATATCACGGATACCGGGGCGGACATGTATCCCTGCCGGGCGGCGGGCTTCCCCCGCACCCTCGACGCGGACCCGGTACAGGGAGGGGAGCGGATTGCCGGCTGCGTCACGTCTGCCCAGGTGATCCGGGAGTGCCACGGCACGGACTTTACCCGTGCCGAGATCTGCCCCCTGGAGTCGGTGGAGGCGGAGCCATTCATCGCCCGCTGCTGCCGCGGCGAGCGGGAGGGCGTGGGGGTGTACCGGGGGTTCTTCGGCGGCGTGGTCCACTGGGGGGCTTCGCCCCGCCAGATTGCATCGACGGTGGAACGGGTGGCAGAGGGCTGGAGGGAAGCCCGTGGTGAAGGTTGCAGTGGCTGAGGGCGACGGGATCGGCCACGAGGTGGTGCCGGTGGCCCGGGCGGTGCTTGCTATCGTACGGCCGGATATCGAGTTCTTTGACGTGGAGGTGGGCTACGGCCGCTGGGAGCGGACGGGTGAACCCATTACGGATGCGGAGATCGCGGCGCTGAAATCAGCAGACGCAATCCTCTTCGGTGCCATCACCACTCCCCCGGACCCGAACTACCGCTCGGTGATCGTCAGGATTCGGAAGGAGCTGGACCTGTATGCCAACGTCAGGCCGGTGAAGAGTGCCACCGCGGACATGGTCATCGTCCGGGAGAACACCGAGGGGCTCTACGCCGGGATCGAGGAGGTGGGGCCGGACCGGGCCACGTCCCTGCGGGTGATCACCCGGAAGGGCACCGAGCGGGTGGCACGGTTCGCCTGCGGCCTTGCGAAGCAGCGCCGGCACCTTACCGTGGGCCACAAAGCCAACGTGCTGAAGGCCGACATCCTCTTCCGGGACGTCTGCCTGCAGGTGGCAGCGGAGGCCGGCGTCCCCTGCCAGGAACGGTTCATCGACGCCCTCTGCCTGGACGTCCTCCGCAAGCCCCGGGACTACGACGTGATTGTCACCGAGAACATGTTCGGGGACATCCTCTCGGACGTGGCCGCCTTCCTGGCGGGGGGTCTCGGCATGCTCCCGTCCGCGAATATCGGCGACCGCCACGCCCTCTTCGAACCGGTCCACGGGTCCGCCCCGTCCCATGCGGGGAAGGGGACGGCGAACCCCGTCGCCGCCATCCGGAGTGCCGCCATGCTCCTCGCCCACCTGGGGGACCGGGCCGGCGCAGCCCGCATCGAGGGTGCGGTGGAACGGGCGTTCACGGTGGGGGTGAAGACCCGTGACATCGGGGGCACCGCCGGGACCCGGGAGATGGGCGATGCGGTCATCGCCGCACTGCAGTGAGTATCCTTCCCTGCGGAATTCTCCGGCAGGGTAACCTTTTTATTCAGGTTGGCAGGTGTATACTCCGGTAGGACCAGGAAATCCCGTCCGATCGATGACTGCACGGGTTTCCGTTGGTCCCTGTGTGGCGCCGTACCCCCTCCCGGGGAGAGGGTGCAGGAATCATACGGCAGGCAGGGAGAGCCCGGAGGTGGAGGGTCCATGAAACACAGTGTCCAGAACTGTCTGAAGAAGGGCACCCTCGTAAAGGTGCCGGTGGAGCCGGACCGGGTCCGGCAGGAGATACGGGACGTGGGAACCGATCTCAGCGACGGGGAACGACTGATGGGGGACGGGGACGAGCGGCAGGGGGTCCGCCGGGTCCAGCATGCCCTCCTCCACGGCCTCCGGGGATTGATCCTCTCGAAGGGCTACTCGGAGAAGAACGAGGATTGCCTGGAGTGTGCGGTGGAGGAGCTCTTCGTCAGGCCGGGGATCATCGGCCCGGAGGTACTCAATGCCTTCAGCGAAAGCCGCAGGATGGGAGAGAACGCGGTCCACGGCCAGTACCCGGACCACGAGCGACTGATGGAAGTCTTCCGCATCACCGAGGAGTTCAGGGAGGCGCTCCCCGGGCTGCTGAAGGTGTAGGCCGGGCGGGACGAACACCGGGGGCGGGGAGGGAGAGGCCGAGCAGCGCGGATTTCCGCCCCTGGAACCTGAGAAGGTATTTCGCATCTCCCGGAAAAGTTCTGCCCAACCTTGAGGAAAAGGTGCTGGCATGGCAGCATATCTCGAAATTGCCATCGTCCCGGTGGGTGTGGTGGATCCCACCGTCATGGGCTGGCTGAAGCAGGATCTCCCGGGGATCCTCACCGCAGGGGTGGAGGAGTTACCACCCCTGCCCCTCTCCCCCCGGCACTTCCAGAAGGAACGGAACCAGTACCTGGCGGACGGGCTGCTCGCCGACTTTGCCACCATCGTCCACCCGCCGACCGCCCTCTTCCTGGGCGTCACGGAAGCTGACCTCTTCTCGCCGCCGATGAATTTCGTTTTCGGTGTCGCCAACACGGGCAGGGCACTCATCTCCACCTTCCGGCTCCGGCCCGAGTTCTACGGAGTGCCGTCGAACCCGGAGGTCTACCGCTGGAGGGTCTTCACCGAGGCGGTGCACGAGCTGGGGCATGCTCTCGGGCTCCCCCACTGCGAGTTCCCGGGCTGCGTCATGTACTTCTCCAACTGGATCGGAGACACAGACCGGAAGGGGCCCAAGTTCTGCTACCGGTGCGGGAAACGGATCGAGCGGCTGGTGGAAATGGGGAGGGGATAAACCTTCCCTGAATCCCGAATCTGCCTCTTCACTGGTACCAAATTTTATGAGGTGAGGCTCAAATGGTGAAAAAAATTCTCGTCGTCCACGCATCGCGGAAGGGCTCCACCGAGGAGATCGCGAGGGCGGTGGCAAAGGAGCTGGAGGCGACGGGTGTCGGGGTGGAGGTCGCGGAGATGCAGACGGTTTCCGTACCGGAGGACGTGCAGGCCGTCGTGATAGGAGCGCCGGTATACGCGGGCCACATCGTCCCGGCGGTTGCCGCCTTCGTGGCGAAGAACCGCCCACGGCTGGAGAAGATCCCCGTCGCCGCCTTTGCGGTGGGCATCGCCCCCGTAATGCCGCAGGCCGGGCCTGTCGAGAAGCTGCGGGAGGAGCTCAGGAAGGCGCTCAGTCCCCTTCAGCCTGTCACGGTAACGATGTTTGCCGGGAAGCTGGACCCGCAGAAGCTGTCCTTTGTCGAGCGGACGATGACGAAGATGCTGAAAGTACCGACCGGGGATTTCCGGGACTGGGAAGCGATCCGGGCGTGGGCGAAGGGTCTCCCGCCGGGGTTCAGGGGGTGATCCCTCCCGCAGAGGGAAGATCGTGAACTGTGTGGATTACTCATCGAAATTGTCTCGAATCTCATTTTCTCGATCTGTCTGATTTCAGCATCAATGTCTTCCATGACGCACCGAAAGCACTGCGATGACTCATATACTATTAAAAAATGCGAGGTAAGAGTCCAAGGCAAATCACGAATAAGGTTATTGAAGGGTAACTTTCCTCTCCTCATTGATACCCTTCGTGGGAGGGCTTGTCTGAGGGTACAGTGAGAAAGGGTTTAAGGGAGGAAGAAATAGCCCTATTCATGCCACCCAAGGCAAAGAAGACAACCACCAAGGCAAAGAAGACAACCACCAAGGCAAAGAGGACAACCACCAAGGCAAAGAAGAAGCGATAATACAACGATTTCCCTTCACCCCATCCCCTTCCTGGGGGAGAGAAAGATATCAGGAACGTCTGCCCGTGGTGAGGTGATGAGCCACGGGCATGAGGAGTTCAGGTGAGTTCCCTCAAGGAACAAGCCCTGAACGGTAAAAGAGGGGGTTTACCACCCAGGTGGTGAGCAACAACCTCGCTGCCTTGGGTGCATCCCCGGAGGAATGTCAGGAATGCCGAAGTGAGAACCTGACCCGGCCATTCTCTGGATGTTTGCTTCGTGAAATCTGGATGTTTGCTATGTGAAAATCTCATGAATTACCGTGAATGAATCTCCCCGCTCCGCCGGATCTTCCTCTTCACCTTCTCCCACGTCGGGGTGATTAAAAAGCTCTCCTCCATGTACCCGATCATCTTCTCGAACTTCTTCATCGGCACCGCACACGTCAGCACGTCCAGGGGCACGCACGGGCGGGCCGAGGGATCGAACAGCCCGAGCACGGCCCTCGGGTTCTCCTTCTGCTGCTCCAGCCACGGCCAGAAGATCATCGATCCGCACCCGGCGCCGAACGGGCAGATGACGCCACCGTTGGGGTCGCTCTGGTCGAAGTTGGCCAGGGTGAAGAGCCCGGAGATGACCTCCGGCCGGGCAAAGAAGATGGCGACCTCGGGGGAATCCTTCTCCGTCAGCTGGTCCCACCGTTTGAAGGTGTAGCACTTCCCCGCGGAGGGTATGGTCTCCCGGTGCCGGTCCATCTGATCCACGATCTCGGGGGTCCGCTTGTACCTCTCTCCCTCCACGCCCGGTTTCCCGTACGAGAGAAAGTAGCGGAACTCCGGCCGGCGTTCCGTCGTGTAACCCAGGTAGAACTGTGCCCCGCTGCAGGAGAGGGATTCGCCGTCAAAGGTGAGGGAGATCCCCTTCCGGATCCGGGCCAGGTCGCAGACCAGGCACCGCCATCCCTTCGGGACCGGGGCCTTCTCCACCGCCCCGGTGGATTCGCCGATCCCGAAGGTGATGGGCAGTTCCTCGCCGTCGAAATACATGTTCCAGAGCCGGGTGAAGGTATCGCGGAGTGCAGTGTCCATGTGACGTCATTCCCGCAGTATCGAGATAAAGGTTTGTTGGCCGGGGATGCCACAGCCCGGTCCGGGAGGCTGTACGTCCCGTGACCAGGCAGTGACCGGCAGGAATGGCCTACCCCAGCCCCACGTCCAGGATCATCATGGTGACGAACCCGCAGAGGAACCCGGTCGTCACGGCCCCTTCGTAGCCGGTGAGGTGGCATTCGGGGATCACCTCCTCCACAACCACGAAGATCATCGCCCCCGCGGCAAAAGCGAGGGCGTAGGGGAGGATCGGCCGAACCATGAGGACAACGGCCGCCCCGATGATGGCGGCTACCGGCTCCACCGCACCGGAGAGCTGGCCGTAGTAAAAGCTTCGGCCCCGCCCTATCCCGTCGCGCCGCAGCGGCAGGGAGATGGCCAGCCCCTCGGGGAAGTTCTGGATCCCGATCCCGATGGCGAGGGCGACAGCCCCTGCCAGGGTGGCCGTCTGGATCCCTGCGCCGACAGCTCCGAAGGCGACGCCGATGGCGAGGCCCTCCGGGATGTTGTGGAGCGTGATGGCCATGACAAGCAGGGTTGTGCGGCGCAGGGAGGACTTTGGCCCCTCTGCTTTCTCATCGGGAAAGCCGATGTGCAGGTGGGGGACCAGCCGGTCCAGTGCCATGAGGAAGAGCCACCCGGCCACGAATCCTACCGCAGCGGGCATCCAGGGCACAGCCCCGATCTCCTCAGCCATCGCGATGGCAGGGAGGAGGAGGGACCAGAAGCTGGCCGCGATCATGACCCCCGCTGCAAACCCCATCATCCCGTCCAGCAGCCGCTGGTTCACGCTGCGGGTCAGGAAAACGGCGGAGGCCCCGAGGGCGGTGACGCCCCAGGTGAAGCACCCGGCAAGGAGCGCCTGGGCGACCGGGTCAAGGGAGAGGAAGAACTCAAGCATCAGGGGTCTCCACGGGGTCGGGCGGGATGGGTGCCTCCCTGAGGGGATGGTAGGATGGTCCCGGGATTTCCCTGTTTCGGATCCGGTCCAATCCGGAGGGTAAAAGGGGGGGCATCCGATTGAATAGCGACCGGGATGGGCGCACGATGAAAAGGAAGGGCGGGATCCCTGGGTCACGGTGAAGGCCCTCCCCCGGAGGATCAGAGAAAGAGGCCCGTCAGCAGTGATACTGCCACCGCTCCGGCCACGACCCACTGGACCCCGATCCCCTTCATCAATGCCACGAATCCCACGATGCAAAGGATGGCGAGGGGCACCGTCCAGGTCACGTCCAGCGCGAACCGGATCGCCACGATGAAGAGGAGCCCGGCAAAGGAGCAGACGATGCCGCCCAGGGCATGGATCAGCCGGGGGGATCCGCGGATCCGGTCAAAGTACGGGATCGTTCCCACCACCACCAGGAACGAGGGGGTGAAGATGGCGAGCGTGGCGACGAGGGCGCCCGGAAACCCCGCCACCAGATATCCAAGGAACGTGGCGGTGATGACGATGGGGCCCGGTGTGATCTGGCCGATGGCGGTACCATCCAGGAAGGCCTGGGGGGTCACCCATCCCCGCACCGTCACCACGTCATGGTACATGACGGGGAGTGCGGCGAGACCTCCCCCGAAGGCAAAGAGGTCCACCCGGAAGAAGACCGATGCGATCTCGAAGAGGAGGGGGTACAGCATCCAGAGAGCGAGGAAACCTCCCAGGGTGATCGAGAGAAGGGCCAGGTATGACACCCCGTGCCCTGTGGATAGCGTCTCCCCTCCTGCTACGGCGGGGATGGCCTCCCGTCTCATGAGGACCAGCCCAAGAACGGCGGCAAGCCCAATGACCAGAATGGGGTGGATCCCGGCGAGAAAGAGGACAAAGGCAACGATAGCAATCAGGAGATGCGCCCTGCCGGTGAGGGAGGCACGGGCGAAGGTCAGGGCCGCGTGGGCGACGATGGCCACGACCACCGCCCGCAGGCCCTGCAGCAGGGTAATGGCCAGGGGCATCCCGGATACCTGCACGTAGAGGACTGAGAGTGCCACAACCATCAGGAACGCCGGGAGGGCAAAGCCGGTGTAGGCGACGAGGGCGCCCCGGATCCCGCGGATGCGGTAACCAACGTATCCGGCCATCTGGATGGCGGTTGCTCCCGGGATCGACTGGCAGAGGGCGATCCCGTTCCGGAACGAGGTGTCGGTGAGCCACCCCCTCTTCTCCACCGCCATGGCATGGATATGGGGCACCATGGCCGGGCCCCCGAAAGCGGTGGCGCCCAGAAAAAGGAACGCAGAGAAGATCGCAGGGAGGGGGGGTGGTGCAGGGGATACCCGCAGGGTCGCCTCATCCTGCCCGCCCCCCTCTCCCTTCATCACAGAGCTCTCCCTGCGGCGGGGGATAAGCGTTCGGATGCCGGGCATCTTTTTCATCGATCCCTGCGGAATGACCTGTGAGGAATGATCAGGATGGTGAAGGTGGGGGTCCATATTTCCATCGCTGGCTCCATTGCCCTGTCGGTACCAAGGGCCGTTGACGCAGGCTGCGATACCTACCAGATCTTCTCGCGGAATCCGAGGGGATGGAAATTCAGCGACCTGGATGCCACGGCGGTGCGGGAGTTCCGGAACAGTCTCGGGGCAACCCGGATCGGCCCGGTGGTGGATCATATGCCCTACCTCCCGAACCTGGCGGCACCTGACGGGGAGAACTACGGGAAGTCGGTGGCCACCCTCACCGCCGAGCTGCAGCGGTGCGACCAGCTGGGTATCCCCTACCTGGTCACGCACCTGGGGCACCACAAGGGGGAAGGGAAGCAGGCAGGCTACCGGCAGGTAACCGGCGCAGTGAACCGGGCCCTCGGTGAGGCGCCGGGAACGGTGATGCTCCTCCTGGAGACCACCGCCAACGAAAAGAACTCGGTGGGAGGCACCTTCGAGGATCTCAGGGAGATCCTGGAGGGGATTGACGAGCGGAAGCGGGTGGGTGTCTGCTACGATACCTGCCACACGTTCTCTGCCGGCTACGACATCAGGACCCCGGAGGCGCTGGGGGAGACCCTGGACCATTTCAACGACGTGGTGGGCCTCTCCCTCATCCATGTGGTGCACCTGAACGATGCCCGGGGCGAACTGGGGGGGCACCTGGACCGGCACGAGCACATCGGCCTGGGGTCCATCGGTGAGGATGGGTTCCGCACCCTCCTGCACCACCCGGTCTTCCGGGCCCTGCCCCTGATCTGTGAAACGCCGGTGGACGAGCGCCGCGACGACCGGGGCAACCTCGCAAAGGTGCGGGAACTTGCGGCCTGAGATGCAGTCGCATGATGTGTTGGAATTGAAGTGACGGTAACCGGTAATCGTTGCGTACTGGTGGGACGCTCTCGGGGGCTCGCCGCCCCCGCCGCGTGGGCACCCCCCGCCGGTGTTCCGGGGCCGGTGATCCCCCGGTGTCATAAACCAGCGTGGTGGTCTATCCTCATGGGGGAGGGGCCGGGAGGGGGCTGGCCCCCTCCCGCACCATGTCCGCGACTCGTTGGTTGCTGAGATCCGGTAAATGGTGGATCTGCCCATTCGAGTACTAGATAATCATCCCCAG
>JAJRDA010000017.1 GCA_028678665.1 Methanomicrobiales archaeon
CAGGAATGAGGCGGACCCCCCGCAGCCGGAGAGGATCGTCCGCTTCGGGCCCAGGGGGCGGAGATGGTCCCTGGTCAGTACCCGGATCGTCTGCTTCTCCACCTGCACGGACTCGATGGCGTCCGGGGAGGTGATGATCCCCTCGGTGAAGAGGTGCCCCACCGCGAACTCCTCCAGCCGGACAGGCGACATCATGGCGGTGACCAGGTGGCGGCCGTTCACAAGGATCATCACGGGCACCTCCTCCACCACGGGGTGCATCCCCTCCCGGGCGGAGGTCCCGTCCACCTTCACGCAGGGGAGTTCCCGGTACACCTCACGCACCCCCTGCGACACCCTGCAACGCCTCCACCAGCCGGTCCACATCCTCCCCGCTGCTGTACACGTGCAGGCTGGCCCGGACTGTCCCCTCCGGAAGGCCAAGGTGGTTCATGAGGGGCATGCAGCAGTGGTGGCCGGACCGGACCATGATCTCCTGCTCGGAGAGGGCATGGGCCACCTCGTGGGGGTGCAGCCCCTCCACCGTGAAGGAGACGACGCCAATCCGGCCCGGCCCCGGTCCGGGCCCGTACACCGTGACACCTGCAATCCCCCGGAGACCCTCCATCATCCGCCGTGTCAGCCGCTCCTCATGGCTCCTGACCTCTGCCATCCCGATTCCCTGGAGGTAGTCCACGGCACGGCCGAGGCCGATCCCGCCGGCGATGTGGGGGGTGCCTGCCTCGTACCTGGCATACCCGCCGGTGAGGGTGTAAGCCTCATCCGTCACCCGGTCAATGGAGCCACCGCCCACGATGAGCGGTTCGAGAGTGGGTTCCCGCATCCAGAGCACCCCGGTTCCGGTGGGTCCCAGCATCTTGTGGCCTGAGAAGCAGAGAAAGTCGCAGCCCAGCTCCGCGACGCTGACCGGGAGGTGGGGGACCGACTGGGCCCCGTCCACCAGGAGGAGCGCCCCGTGCTCCCGGGCAACCCTCCCGATCTCGCGGACCGGGAGCAGGTTCCCCAGCACGTTGGAGGCATGGGTAATGGCCACGAGTCGGGTATGGTCGTCGATGCAGGAAGCCACCGCGTCGGGTGTCACGGTGCCGTCGGGTGCCGGCGGGACAATCGACAGCTCCACGCCCTTCCGGTCCCGGAGCCGCATCCAGGGCAGCAGGTTGGAGTGGTGCTCGAGAAGGGTGGTCACCACCCGGTCGCCGGGGCGGAAGCGCAGGCCCTCTGCGACGAGCGTGATGGCCTCGGTGGTGTTCCGGGTAAAGACCGTCTCGCCCTCCGCGGCCCCGATGAATGCGGCCACCTTC
This sequence comes from Methanomicrobiales archaeon, assembly GCA_028678665.1. Classification (GTDB taxonomy): domain Archaea; phylum Halobacteriota; class Methanomicrobia; order Methanomicrobiales; family JACTUA01; genus JAJRCY01. The sequence goes on from JAJRDA010000017.1 coordinate 1,302, forward strand.
CGGTGGGCGTCCCAGTACTTCTGGGAGGCGATCTGGGAGAGCCGGTGGACCCCCCTGCCCACGTTGGCCCGGTAGTGCCGCTCGTACTCGAGCATGGCCTGGAGGACGGGTTCCGGCGAGAGGCTGGTGGCTGCGCTGTCCAGGTAGCAGACCTCGGCCAGCAGCGGGAAGTCCCTTCGAATCTCTGCCGGTATCATGGGCCCCCGTGACTGGATCCGCTCCGGAACCCCTCCAGATCCCGGGTCGCGTACCGGGATCCCCTTCCCTTCAGCTCCTGCACGATCTCTCCCCCACCGTTGAAGAACATCTCCATTCCCCGGGGTATAACACCGATCCCTGCTCCCCGCCTGTGCGGGACCGCAGGGGGAGCACCCCCCTCTGCCGGAAGGGTGCCCCGGGAAGCCACCTGCACGATCAGGATCTGTCTCCGGGACGATCCTTCTCTTCCCCTCCCACCGCGCGCTGGAGGGGTTCTGCCGCGTTCTTCCCCATCTTCCCCAGGGCCAGGAGGGCCTCGTTCCGGACCACCTCGTCGTCGTCCTGGAGCATGTGGGCCAGGCTCTCGATGGCCGCGGGGTCCTTCATCCGCCCCAGGGTTTTGATGGCGGCCCGCCGCACTCCCCGGTCCGGGTCCTTCAGGGCCCGGGTGAGGGGCGCGATGGATGCCTTCCCGATCTCCTCCAGCGCACCGGCCGCGGAAGCCCGGACCGTTGCCTCCGGGTCCTTCAGCATGGCCACCAGAGGTTCGATGGAGTGGTCGGCATGGAGGCGCCCCAGGGCCAGCGATGCCTCGCGCCGGACCCTCCAGTTTTCGTCCTGGAGGGCCCGCACCAGCGGCTCTTCGGCCGCGGGATCCCCCAGCATCCCCAGGGCACGGGCAGCCTCGGTCCGGACCCGCCAGTAGTCATCCCCCATGGCTTTGATGATGGGCTTTGCCGCCCGGGGATCGCCGATCTTGGAGAGGGCGAGTGCAGCCTCGGTCCGGACCCGCCAGTACTCGTCCCGCAGCGTGTCGATCAGGATATCCACCGCACGGGAGTCCCTGCTCTCTCCCAGGGCCCAGGCCGCCGCGTACCGGACATCGCCATCCTCGTCCCAGAGGGCCTGCTGGAGGGGCTCCACCGCCTCCCTCCCGCCCAGTAGGTGGACCGCCTCCACCGCGTCGTACCGGACGCCTTTATCCTCGTCCTTCAGCAGGCGGACCACGGGATTCAGGGCCACGGGGTCCCCCAGGGACGCGAGGGCCTTCACCGCGGCCTTCCTGACCGCGGGATCCTTCCGGTACTCAAGGGCCCGGACCAGCCCCTCCCTGTCCTTCTTCTCAGCGAGTTTCTCGATATTCGGCTTAAAAATGTCCAGGATATCCATTGCGGTCCCTCACCCGGGGGGATCCCCTTCGCTATAACGATCAGGAAATGGCCCGGTATATAGGGATGCCGATTCCGTTGGGGGATACCCGAGAAGAGGTGGTGAACATGCATGGCAGGGATCCTCATATCAGGAAAGACCTTCAGGAATGTGGCCATGGCGCTTCCTCACCGGGATAACCTGGCAGAAGGGACTATCCACATGGGGGGAGGACCGGGAGGGGGCTCCGCCCCCTCCCGTCGCCCTCCCCCGGTGAGGATATACTCCAGTCCGATTACCGGCCGGTCTCCATGCCGGAAACTCCCGATCCGGATCGGTACTGCCGGGCCCGGCCAGCCCCCGGATCCTCCCGCGTGGAGATCAGGGTTGTTTCTCCAGAATCCGCAGCACCTGTGCTGCCAGCGCACCGCTGGCCTCCTTATCCACCATCAGGGTATCGCACCGAACCGCCCCCTCCACCTGCACCGGGTCCCGGATATCCTGGATGAAGCAGTCCACCAGATCCCCGTACAGGCCGGCGGTCCCCGCCGAGGTGGGCTCCCGCCCGGAGGCCTGCATCAGCGCCGCGGCCGGGCCGCTCACCGGCCGGTCGCCGATGAACGGGCTCACCGCCACGACGTACCGGTCCGCCAGGGCCTCCCTGACGCCCCGGCACTCCAGGATGGGCCCCACGGACGTCACCGGGTTCGAGGGGCCGATGACCACCCCCTCGGCATCGCGGAGGGCGTCCAGAACCTCCGGAGTTGCCCGGGGCTCCTCCCGAAAGGACCGGATGACCTCACGGATGGGCACCTCCCCGCGGTGCCGGACCCAGTAGTCCTGGAAATGGAGGAGCCCTTCACCGGTGTCCACCATGGTGGTCACGGGCGTGTCGGCCATGGGGAGCACCCGGGCTTCCACCCCCAGCGCCCTGCAGAGGGATACGGTGACATCGGTCAGCCGCTCCCCCCGCCGGAGCGCCTCGCCCCGCAGGACGTGCACCGCCCGGTCCCGGTCCCCGATGCGGATGAACTCGTCGCCGCCCTGTGCCAGGATCGCCTCGTGAGTGGCGAACGTGTCGCCCCGGATCCCCCACCAGGTATCGGTGTCAAGGATTCCGGCGAAGAGGTAGACGACGGTGTCCACGTCCGGGGAGAGGTGGTTCCCCGAGATCCACATGTCCTCGGCGGTGTTCACCACCACCGCCAGGTCCCGGTCCTTTCGGTGGGCCCGGACGCCGCGGAGCAGTTTCGGTGTGCCGGTTCCCCCCGAAAGAAAGGCGATCATCACGTACTTTCTGCGATCCTTTAATATTTGAGGGTTCCCAGAACCATTTCAGATGAAGTTCATCAAGGACCCGGTGCACGGGTACGTGGAAGTCGAGGAATCCCTTCTCCCCCTGCTGGACTCCCCCCGGGTGCAGCGGCTCCGCCACATCCGGCAGCTGGGGTTCTCGTATCTCGTGTACCCGGGGGCCAACCACACCCGGTTCGAGCATGCCCTGGGGGCCATGCACCTGTCACGGCTGATGTGCGCCCACCTGGGCCTGGGTCAGGAGGAGACGGATCTCGCCACCGCCGCCGCCCTTCTCCACGATGTGGGCCACGGGCCATTCTCCCATACCACCGAGCCCCTGATGCGGGAATATGCCGGGAGGGGGCACGATGAGATCGGCCCCTTCCTGGCATCCGGGCCGCTGGCCGGTCCCCTGGAGGGGGCCGGCCTCAATTCCCGGGAGGTAGCGGCGGTGATCGGGGGCAGCCACGCCCTCTCGCCCCTGGTCCACGGGGACCTGGACGTGGACCGGATGGATTACCTGCAGCGGGACGCCCACTACACCGGCGTCCCCTATGGCACCGTGGACGCCTCCCGGCTGATCAAGAGCTGCATCCTGGATCCGGAGGGGATGGTCATCGATGAGAACGGCATCAATGCTGCCGAATCCCTCCTGATCGCCCGGACCCTGATGCGCCCGGCGGTGTACTACCACCACGTGAGCCGTATCGCCTCCTCCATGCTCCTCCTGGCCCTGCAGGAGCACCTGGAGAAGGCCGGTGCCGCGGCCGCCGCAGGGCTCCTCTCCCTGGACGATGCCGGGCTCCTCCAGTCCCTGGCCCGCTCCGGTTCCGAAACCGCACAGGACCTTGCCGGGCGGCTCTCCCTCCGCCGGCTCTACAAGCGGGCGGTGTACGTGGGCGCCGACCGGGTGAACGCGCAGGCGCTGCAGAGCGATTTATCCCTCCGGAAGATGAGAAGACTGGGAATGGAGATCGCGGAAGAAGCCGGCAGAATCCCTGCCGATGTAATCGTGGATATCCCCCCGGTCCCCGGCGACATCATGACGGCGGTCCGGGTCCGGTTGGGAGGCACCACGGCCCGGCTGGAGGACCTCTCGCCGCTGGTCCATACCCTGAACCGGACCCGGCGGGTCCAGTGGCGCATGGGGATCTACACGGTGCCGGAGGCGGTCTCCGACGTGGCAAGGGCTGCGACAGAGGTGCTCCACGTGAAAAGGGCCACCACCCAGGACCGGCTGGTCGTGGACTGATGACAGGGCAGGTGCAAGGGATGGGGAAGGAGTTTGTGGTGGGGGTGACGGGCGCAAGCGGCATCATCTACGCCCGCAGGCTGCTGGAGGTGCTCTCTGAATCGGCAACGGTCCGGCTGGTGGTGACCGACACGGCGAGGGCCATCGCCCGCCACGAGGGGGTGTCCCTGGAGGGGCTCCGGGCAGTGGTACACGACGACAGGGATCTCGCTGCCGCGGTGAGCAGCGGGTCCTACCGGTACGACGGCATGGTGATCGTTCCCTGCAGCATGAAGACGCTGGCCGCCGTGAGCTCGGGCTACTCCGAGACGCTGATCACCCGGGCGGCGGATGTCTGCCTGAAGGAGCGGCGCCCGTGCGTGCTGGTGCTCCGGGAGATGCCGCTCTCCCGGATCCACCTCGCCAACATGCTCACGGCCCATGATGCCGGGGCCACCGTGATGGTGGCAAGCCCGGGCTTCTACCACCGGCCCACCACCATACAGGACCTGGTGGACATGGTGGTGGCCCGGGTGCTGGACCACCTGGGAGTTTCCCATACCCTGGATGTGAGGTGGAGGGGTTATGATGCGTGAGTTCCTGGAAGAGATGGAAAGAGAGGGGCTCGTGGAGGAGGTCGCCGGTCCGGTCTCCCCCGAGTATGTACCGGGGCAGATGGCTTCCCGCACGGACCGGATCCTGCTCTTCCGCGACATCGGGGGAAAACAGGCGGTCATGAACCTGACGGCCTCGCGCCGGACCCTGGCCCGGGCCCTGGGACGGGAGGAGCGGGACCTGGTACCAACTCTTGCCGCCGCCAGGTATGACGGCCGGGTGCGGGACGCGGGCACCCTGCCCCTGCAGAAACCGGACCTCTCCCGGCTCCCGGTGATGAAGTTTTACCCGGGGGATGCGGGGAGATATCTCACTGCCGGGATCGTCTTCTCGTCGCTTGACGGCGTGGAGAACGCCTCCATCCACCGGCTGCTGGTCCTGGACAAAAAAAGGGTCGCAGCCCGTCTGGTGGAGGGGAGGCATACCCACACGATGCACCGGCAGGCGCTGGAGCGGGGGGATACCCTCCCCGTCGCGGTGGCCATCGGCGTACACCCGGCGGTTGTCTTTGCCAGCTGCACCCGGGTGCCCCCGGGGAAGGAACTGGCCTTTGCCGCCGAGCTCCGTGGCGGGGAACTGGACGTGCACGAGTGCCGGAACGGAGTGCTCGTCCCTGATGCCGAGATCGTGCTGGAAGGGTTCATCGGGCCGGACCGGCACGCGGAAGGCCCCTTCGTGGACATCACCGGCACCTACGATGAGATACGGCAGGAGCCGGTCATCGAGTTCACCGGCATGCACCTCCGGAAGGACGCCATCTACCACAGCATCCTCCCGGGCGGCGCGGAGCACCGGATCCTGATGGGGGCACCCTACGAGCCCGCCATCTACCGGGCTGTGGCCGGGGTGACCGGCGTCCGGAACGTCCACCTGACAGAAGGCGGCTGCGGCTACCTGCATGCCGTGATCCAGGTGAAAAAATCCACCCAGGGTGACGGGAAGAACGCCATCCTTGCCGCCTTTGCCGCCCACACCTCCCTGAAGCACGTCGTGGTGGTGGACGAAGACATCGACCCCTTCAACCCGAGGGAGGTGGAGTACGCCGTCGCAACCCGCGTCCGTGGCGACCGGGACGTGATGGTGATCACGGGTGCCCGTGGCTCCTCCCTGGACCCCTGCCAGGCGGAGGATGGCACCAACGTGAAGGTCGGCGTGGATGCCACCATGGTGATGGGCGAGGAGCACCGGTTCCTCCGGGCGGACTGGGGCAGCGCGGATGCAGCTCGACGCCGTTGAGCGGGCAATTTTAGCCGGCGAACACGGGGAGACCCGGCAGCAGATGATGGAGCTGCTGGTGGCCCTCGGCAAGGTCTTTGGTGCGGAGCGGATGGTCCCCATCGCGAGCGCACAGGTGAGCGGTGCCTCCTACAAGACGATCGGCGAATGGGGTCTCCGGTGGCTCCGGGGCCTGGATGCCCGGGTTGCCGTCCCCACTGTCCTGAACCCGGTGGGCATGCCCCGGGAGGGGTGGAGGGACCTCGGGATCTCCCCCGAGTTCGCCGCGCGCCAGAACGAGGTGCTGGAGGCGTACCGGAAGCTCGGTGTCCGGCTGGAGTGCACCTGCACCCCCTACTACCTGATGCGCGTCCAGTATGGCCAGCACCTGGCCTGGGCCGAGTCTTCAGCCGTGGCCTATGCCAACTCCGTCATCGGGGCCCGCACCAACCGGGAGGGGGGGCCCTCCGCTCTCGCCGCCGCGATCGTGGGCCGGACCCCCTTCTACGGTCTCCACGACGTGAAACACCGGGCCCCGTCCCTGGTGCTGGACGTGGAGGGTGCCGGAAAGGCCGGACCGATTCCGGCGGTCCACTACGGTGCGCTGGGCTCCCTTGCGGGGAGGATCGCAGGGAACCGCATCCCCTTCTTCCGGGGGATCCGGCCCACGCGGGAGGAGATGAAAGCCCTGGGTGCCGCCATGGCTGCCACCGGGGCCGTTGCCCTCTTCCACGTGGAGGGGATCACCCCGGATGCCCGGATCTTTCCCTACGACGTTATGGCCCTGGAGCGGATCCCGATCACAAGGGAGGAGGTGGCCGGCGTGCTGAAGGAGATTCCGGTGGACGCCGTGGCGCTGGGGTGCCCCCACTGTGCACCCGAGGACCTGCAGCAGATCGCATCCCTGCTGCGGGGGAAGGTCGTTCGTAAACCCCTCTTTGTCTTTGCCGCCGCCTACGTGATGGAGAGGGACCCGGAGACGGTCCTTGCCATCCGGAGGACCGGTGCGAAGGTGGTGGCCGACACCTGCATGGTGGTCTCACCTCTCATGGAGGGTTACCGTGCCATCATGGTGGACAGCGGCAAGGCGCTGGCCTACGTGCCCTCCATGTGCGGCGCTGCGGCTCGCCTGGGCACCCGGGAGGAGTGCCTCAGGGAAGCCCTCACCGAAAACCAGTGATGAGACAGGCGGCTCTTCTGCTGGGTCTTCCCACCGGCCCGCACGGGAGCGATGAAATCCTCTTTCTCGCAAAAATACTCCTTTCACCGGTCCGGGATCCTCCCCCGCATGACGGAAGCGAATATCCTCAGGGGGGTGGGACCGGGAGGGGGCTCCGCCCCCTCCCGTCGCCCTCCCCCGGAGAGGATAGTCACCACCTTCCTGTCATGAAAGAACGTCGGAGCCTCAGGATTCTTTGGCAGAAAAAAAAGGAGGAGTTATTTCAGGATCTGGCCCAGCAGCCGGTCCATGAGCGCCGGTGCCCTGTCCTTCAGGCCGAAGCCGACCATGATGGCGATGGCCGCGCCCACGCCGATACCGATACCCCACGCGATGGGGGTCACCAGTGTGTAAATGATCGTCAGGTCGATCATCAGCTGGGAGAGGGCCAGGATCGCGATGACGAAGTAGAGGAAGATGCGGAACACGAAAAGCACCGGGGTGATCAGTTCAACCCCCGACGTGCCATGGAACTTCTGGAGGAAGTCCAGGAAGTAGTCCACCAGGATGAAGCCCACCACCAGGATGAGGGCAAAGGCTACCCCGTGGGGGATGTATTCTATCACCTTCGCCATGAGACCGCTCAGGTACTCCATGTTCAGGATATCGACCGCGGCCAGGATCGCAATCAGATAGACCACGAGGCGAACCAGGATGTCGCCGATTGTGCCGAGCGTGATGCCCGCTTTCTCCGCCGTGCTCATCAGCCCGAGGGACTTCATCATGCTCGTTTCCGCAAACTTATCCAGCAGGACTTTCACCGCTTTTCCCACCACGCGCCCGACGATCCACCCGATGAAGAGGACGATGAGCGCCCCGATCACGGCAGGAAGGTAGGACACGCCCAACGCCACGGACTCTGCAAGGGTTGGAAAAATGCCAGCCATACACACACCTCACGATACCGGGATATTCCCGTATCAAATGAAGAATAGGGACGGAAACAGTTAAGGATTGCGATGGAATCCTGATATACGTGCCCGGTTGCGTGCAGGAGGGAGGAATTTTCTCACTCCCCGCGGTGACGTCACTGGACGTCCTCCATACTTATAAATAACGGTCCGGTGAGATGCTCCGGGGATGAGCGGAGAGGGGGTCCGGTACCGCACGAGGGATCTGGTCACCCTCCTCCTGGCCGCCGCCTGCACGGCCATGGAGCTGGGGCTCCACCCAACCCTGGGGATCACGTGGTACACCCACCTCTTTTACCCGGTGCTGCTCCTGGCTGCCTACTGGTACCGGGAGAGGGCCGTGATCCTGGCCGCCTACCTGGGCATCCTCCACGTGGCAGTGAGCACCGCAATGGCCGGTGTTCTGGACACGGGAGCCCTCACCCGGGCGTTGCTCTTCGTGGTCGTGACCCTGGTGGCAGGATATATCATGAGACGGATTGAAGAGGATTCCCGTCCGGCGGCCGAGTACCTGGGCAGCCGTGCCCGGCGGCTCCAGGGTCCGCTCTCGGCTCTGGCCCGCAACCTCCATGGCCTCCGGACGGACCTGGGGGGGATCCCTGCCGTCCGGCGGATGCAGGAGGAGGGGGACGTGACCGGTCTCGTGGCAACCCTGGATCACCGGGACCCCGACCTTCGGTATGCCGCCGCAGAGGCCCTGGCGGGCATGGAGGCAAAAGATGCGATCCCGCCCCTGGTGAGGGCCCTGGGTGATCCCCACCAGGGAGTGCGCTGGAAGGCGGTAGAGGCGCTGGGCCGGATGGGCGTGGACGCCCTCCCTGCGGTTGTCGCCGCGCTGGAGAGCCCGGAGGCGGATGTCCGCTGGAGGGCGGCGGTGGTGCTGGGGGATATCGGAGGGGCCGGGGCCACGGAGGCGTTGATCCGTACCCTCCGCGATGACGACCGGTACGTCCGGTCCCGCGCGGAACAGGCACTGGGAAGGATCGGCCCGGATGCGGTGGGGCCCCTCCTGGACCTTCTCAGGAGCGGCGATCCCAGGGCCCGTCAGGCTGCCGCTGTCGCGCTGGGATGGACCCGGGATCCCGCTGCCATAGGGCCCCTCATCGCGACCCTGGGGGAGGCGGACCCGGGTCTCCAGGAGGCAGCGGCCGCGGCACTGGAGGCCATGGGGTCACAGGCGGTGGATCCCCTGGTGGGGGCCCTTGCCCACCCGCAGGCTGAGATCCGGCAGCGTGCGGCCGCCATCCTGGGCCGTCTGGGGGACCCGCGGGCTGTCCCGGCGCTGCGCGGTGCCCTCTCCGATCCGGACCCGGGCGTCCGCCATGCTGCCGGGGAGGCCCTGGCTGCCATGGGAGGTGAGGTGCTGGAGGACCTGTTCAGGATGATTGCGAGCGGATCCCCCGGGGGCGGCGACCGGGATGAGGGGCTGTAACCCGCCGATCCGCCCACGGCAACCTTTATCCCCCGCCCACCCTCACCGTCCGGCTATGGCAGGGGAGGGGGAGGTGCACCTTCTCGTGGCAGCGCTGAGGGGGGGCACCCTGGAGGAGCGGCACCATGCCGAGGACCGGCTGGAGGAGATGGGGGAACCGGCGGTGGAACCCCTGATCCGGGCGCTGCGGGACGAGCGGATCCCCGACTTCCGCTGGTACGCGGCACGGAGCCTGGCGCGTATCGGCGCTCCCGCCGTGGAACCCCTGGTCCGTGCGCTGCGGGAGGAGAAGGACCGGGAGACCCGCCGGTACCTGGCGGCGGCGCTCGGTGAGATGGGAGAACCGGCGGTGGAGGCCCTGGTCGCGCTCCTCGCGGCACCGGAGCCGGAGCTGCGCGGTTTTGCCTCCCTGGCCCTCTGCCGGGCAGGCCGCACGGCGGTGGAGGCCCTGCGCGGGGCCATGGAAGGGGACGACCAGCTGCTCGCCACCTGCGCTGCCCTCACCCTGGCCCGGATCGGCGAACCGTCCGCCGAGGAGGCTCTCCGCCACCTGGGCGAGACGGGCGGCGGGGAGAAGGACTGACCGGAACCTTCACTCCCCCACCGCAACCGATTAATCCCATCCTCCACCATTCTTGATCCGTATGGAGATCTCCCCGCCGATGGAGGCCTATTTTGCCCGCCTCTCTGCTTCCCTCGGAGAGGCCATGGTGGTGGCTGCCCGTGCCCGGGCCGCGGGGCTGGATCCCCGCACCTCGGTGGAGGTGCCGGTGACCAACGACCTGGCCGACCGGGTCGAGGCGCTGCTGGGGATCCGGGGGGTGGCGGCCAGGCTCCGGGAGCTGGAAGCACAGATGGGCAGGGAGGAGGTGGCCCTCGCCATCAGCGATGACTTCATCCAGCGGCGCTTCGGCGAGAAGAACCGGGAGGAGGTGCTGGACCACGCCATCCGGACGGCCATGGCGGTCCTCACCGAGGGGGTGGTGGCAGCCCCCACCGAGGGGATCGCCAAGGTGGGCCTCGGCAAGAACGACGGGGGAACCGAGTTCCTCCGCATCTACTATGCCGGGCCCATCCGGTCCGCGGGGGGGACCGCCCAGGCCCTCTCGGTACTGGTGGGGGACTACGTGAGGAGAGCCCTCGGTATCGATCGCTACCTCCCCCGGCCCGAGGAAGTGGCCCGGTATGTGGAGGAGATCCGGCAGTACCACTCCCGGGTGAGCCTCCAGTACCTGCCCGGCGACGGCGAGATCCGGAAGATCGTGGAGCACTGCCCGGTCTGCATCGACGGGGAGGCAACGGAGCACGAGGAGGTGAGCGGGTACCGGAACCTGGAGCGGGTGGAGACGAACGCCATCCGGGGCGGCATGGCGCTCGTTATCGCCGAGGGGCTTGCCCTGAAAGCCCCCAAACTCCAGAAGCACGTGAGAAAACTGGGCATGGACGGCTGGGAGTGGCTGGAGGACTTCGGCGCGGCCGGAAAGAGGGGGGACCAGGACAACGGCGGGATCGCCCCCCGGGACAAGTACCTGCGGGACATCATCGCGGGGCGGCCGGTCTTTGCCCACCCGATGCGGAAGGGGGGATTCCGGCTCCGGTACGGGCGGTCCCGGAACACCGGGTTTGCCGCGGCGGGCCTGAACCCGGCCACCCTGGAGGTGCTGGGCCGGTTTCTCGCCGTGGGTACCCAGATGAAGCTGGAGCGGCCGGGGAAAGCGGCAGGGATCGCGCCCGTCGACACCATCGAGGGGCCCACGGTCCGTTTGAAGGGGGGCGGGGTGCACCGGATCGACTCCCTGCAGGAGGCCATGGCACTGGGGGACCGGGTGGACCGGATCCTGGACGTGGGCGAGATCCTGATCTCCTTCGGCGAGTTCCTGGAGAACAATCACCCCCTGATGCCTGCAGGCTACTGCAGGGAGTGGTGGGAGCAGGAGCACGGGGTTCCGGCGCCCGCCACCGATCTCCAGGCCATAGAGATGGCCCTGGGGGGCGGCTACCTGCACCCGGACTTCTCGTACTACTGGGAGGATCTCACGCCGGCGGAGATGGAGACCCTCGCCGATGCCATTGCCGCGGCAGGCAGCATGGGAAACGGCGGGCTCGTGCTCCCCCGCAGCGGCGAGACCGAACGGCTCCTGGAGGAGCTGCTGGTGGAATTCCGGGTGGAGGACGGCCGGATCATCATCCCCAGGCCCCTGGTGCTGCTGGCCTGCCTGGGCCTCACCCCGGCTCTCGCGAAGCAGCCCCGGTGGAACGATGCCCCGAAGGCCGATACCCTTGCGCTGGCATCGCACCTTTCGGGCATGAGACTCCGGCCCCGGGGGGGGACCCGGATCGGTGGCCGGATGGGGAGGCCGGGGAAGTCCCGGCCCCGGGAGATGTCGCCGCCCCCCCACACCCTCTTCCCGCTGGGGGAAACCGGCGGATCGCGGCGGTCCTTCCAGGAAGCGGCCTCGGGGAAGACGATGGAGAAGCGGGCAGGGGGGTTCACCGAGCACGAGGGGATCATCCAGGTGGACGTGGGCGAGCGGAAATGCCCGGCCTGCGGGAGGAAGGAGTTCCGGAACCGGTGCATCTGCGGGGCCCCCACCAGCCCCGTCTTCCGGTGCACGCGGTGCGGGAGAGAGACGGAGGGGGACCGCTGTCCCCGCTGCGATGCCCCCGCCACCTCCTCCCAGCGGGTGACGGTGAACCTGAAGGAGGAGTTGCAGGCCGCCCTGGACCGGCTGGGCATCCGTGAGACGGCACCGGTTCTCGTGAAGGGCGTCCGGGGCATGATCTCGCGGGAGAAGGCCGTGGAGCCGGTGGAGAAGGGGATCCTCCGGGCGCACCACGGCCTCTTTGTCTTCAAGGACGGGACGATCCGGTACGACATGATCGACCTCCCCCTGACCCATTTCCGGCCCGACGAGGTGGGTATACCCGTGGAACGGCTGCGGGAACTGGGCTACACCGCCGATATCCACGGGAAGGAACTTGTGGAAGGGAGCCAGGTGCTGGAGCTCCGCCCGCAGGACGTCCTGGTCTCGGAGGCCTGCGGGGAGTACCTGGTGAAGGTGGCGGCGTTCCTGGACGAGCTGCTGGTGAAGTGCTACGGTCTCCCGCCCTTCTACCGGGTGAAATCGCGGGAGGAACTGGTAGGCCAGATGCTCGTGGGCCTCGCCCCCCACACGAGCGCCGGCGTGCTCGGGCGGCTGGTGGGATTCAGCCGGGCCAACGTCGGCTACGCCCACCCGTTCTTCCATGCCGCCAAGCGCCGGAACTGCTTCCACGGCGACACCCGCATCGATGTCTCCGACGGAACCCGGTGGGTGAAAAAGCCCATCCGGCAGTTCGTGCTCGAGAACTTCGACGTGAGCACCCCCGGCCTGGACCGGCTGGGAACCTACTACTCGTCGCCGAAGGAGCTGGCCTACGTCCGGGCGGTGGACACCCAGGGCACCCTCCACCTCCGGAGGGTGACCGCCGTCTCGGTCCACAAGTCTCCCGCCGCCCTGATCCGGTTCGAGACCGCCCGTGGCAGGAGCCTCGCCGTCACCCCCGATCACACGATGCTGGTTGCGGACCTGGGCTACTTCCGCCGGATCCGCGCCATGGAGGTGAAGGAGGGGGACTGCCTCCCGGTGCTCGTCGGCGGGGCGGTGATCTCCGAACGGGTGGCCAAGCGCGAGCTGGTCCCCTCCCCGGATCCCACCGTCTTCTGCCTGACGGTGGACGGGGAGCACACGATGGAGGCCGAGGGGATCTTCACCGGGCAGTGCGACGGGGACGAGGACTGCGTGATGCTCCTTCTCGACTGCCTGATCAACTTCTCCCGCGCCTACCTGCCCGAGAACCGGGGCGGCACCATGGACGCGCCGCTCATGATCACGAGCCAGATCGACCCCTCGGAGATCGACAAGGAGAGCCACAACCTGGACGTGGGGCCCCGCTACCCCCTGAACCTCTATCTCGCCTCCCTCCAGCATGCCCACCCCCGGGAGGTGGAGGGGCAGATCGACCGGGTGGAGCACCGGCTGGGCACACCTGCCCAGCTGGAGGGGTTCCTCTTCACCCATGACACCACCGATATCTCGTCGGGTCCCCTGGAGTCCACCTACACGGCCCTGGAGACGATGCAGCAGAAGCTGGAGGCGATGCTCTCCCTCGCGGCCCGGATCCGTGCCGTGGACCCGGATGACGTGGCGGAGCGCGTGCTCACCACCCACTTCATCCCGGACCTCATAGGGAACCTGCGGGCCTTCTCCAACCAGACCGTCCGGTGCACCCGGTGCAACTCCAAGTACCGCCGGGTTCCCCTGGCAGGGAAATGCCCCCGGTGCGGCGGATCGATCCTCCCCACCATCCACGAGGCCTCGGTGAAGAAGTACCTGGAGATCTCCCGGCAGATCTGCGGGAAGTACGGGATCTCCGCGTACACCCGGCAGCGGATCGCCGTCCTGGAGATGGCGATCCAGTCCACGTTCGGCATCGCCCCGGAGAAGCAGATGGGCCTCGCCGACTTCATGTGAGGGGAGCACACGTGACTCCGGACCCTGAGGCGGCGCCACCGGATGCATGTCTCTTTTCCTTCCTGGCCAACTGGAGGGGCGGCCTGGCCGGGATCCTCATCTACACTCTCGCAAGCATCCTCCTCTTCTTCATCGCCTTCATGGTGGCCTTTGGCAACGATACCCCCGGGGGCCGCCTCTACCTCGCGGCTTTCCAGTTCTATGCCACGCTGGCACACCCCGTCTGGATGATCCCCCTCTCCTACGCCGCCGGCGCCCGGTGGATCCGGAGATGGGGGAGATAAATGCTGGCAATCCCGGCCTTCCTGAAGCCGCGAGGACGCCCCCCAGGAAGAATGGAGTGGACTTTGGTTTTTTTTATCGAATCCATACATCGGTCGGTTGTATCGATATGGTGCGGGAGGGGGCCTGCCCCCTCCCGGTCCCTCCCCGATGAGGATAGACCGTTCTTCGGTTTCTTACCGGAGCTCCTCCAGTCCGGATCAACCGCGGGGATGCCCACGCGGCGGGGGCGGAGCCCCCAAGAGCGTACCAGTAGTAAGACACGGACGCATGACACCGCCATGATGCTATCGATGAATTCCTCCCGGGCTGTGGCAGGGGACGGAGCTCCCGGGAACATCCGCAGGTTATGAGGGAGACCGCACACCGGGAAAGGAAGAGGAACGCAACAACACCGCGTACTCGGGACCGGGGAATTGATTCGCTCCGGCCTTTCCGGACCCACAGTTACTCTCATATCGGTGCCATACCCATGATCCTGTGCGAGGGTATCCAAGCCTGGTCAAAAGAGGCAGACTCAAGATCTGCTCCCGAAGGGGTTCGCGGGTTCAAATCCCTCCCCTCGCATCCTTCTCCGGAAAGGTTGTTACCGCAGGGGGACCGTGACATTTCTCAACCGGCACCAGAGAAGAAAGGGAAAGGAACGGGTGTCTTTATCCGCCAGGACGCAGCAAATGGTGCTCAGATGGCTCCGGAAGGCTCTTCTCACTGCCATGACCCCTATCCGCTGTCGGCCGTGATTGTCTCCAATGCAGTGTCGATCTCCACCTACGCAATCGGGGCCTATCTCATGTTCCGGGCCGGTATCTTCTGGATGTTCCTCTATGTCGCTTTCGTCGTGGCCCTGGAGATTCGTCTTCTGAAGTACCACTGCGTGGACTGCACCTACTACGGGAAGGTCTGTGCATTCGGGAAAGGGAAGATCAGCGCATTCTTCTTCCCCAGGGGAGACCCGGGCCGCTTCTGCGGGCGGAAGATTACCTGGATCGACATCCTCCCCGACTTTCTCGTTTCCCTTGTTCCCATGGGCGCGGGGATCCTGCTCCTCACCTGGCGGTTTGACTGGGTGATCCTCATTTTGGTGATCATCCTCTTCCTGCTCGGGTTTGTCGGGAACGGCCTTGTACGGGGCCTGATCGCCTGCAGGTTCTGCAGGCAGCGGGAACTGGGGTGCCCTGCCGAGCAGCTCTTCGGGAAGCCGCAACCGTGAAACTTCGTAACCGTTCCCCCGCCCATCGCAACCTATTTCCAATCCCGGGCCGGATCACCCCCTCAGGTGACCTCCCATGCACGGGAAAAAGATCCTCATCGCGACCCTGGCAGGCGGCCTGCTCCTCACCCTCTGCGAGGTGATCTTCGGGCAGGTGGCGAACGCAGTTGCACCGTACGATATCTTCGCCATCGGGGGGATGCGGTCCCCCACAGATCCCGTCATGCTCCTCTTCTTCGCCTACCCCTTTGTGCTGGCCTTCACCTCGTCCCTGGTCTTTGACACCGTGGAGAAGGCCCTTGACAGACAACTGCTCCGTAAAGGGATTGCCTTCGGGGTCATCCTGCTCCTGCTCGTCACCATTCCGAGCCTCTTTGTGATTTTCAGCTCGATGGGGTATCCTCTCGGATTCTATATCGCCAACATCCTCACCGGCATCATCGGGTTCCCGCTGCTGGGATACCTGTTCGCCTGGATCTGGGCGAAGGGCTGGTGAGGGTACTGGGTGGCGGGAACCGGGGATCTGAGCCGGGAGAAGAAGGTTCGGAAGAGAAAGGGGTGAGAAAGAGAAATTGGGTTATATCTCCTCCACGATCAGGTCATATTTCTTGACGACGACGTTGTTGATGTTGTCGAGATGGAATTCAGATATATCCGGGTCTCCTGAGATTACCTCCGTCATTGCCAGCCCATTGGTATCGGTGAGGAAGTTCCTCCAGGCCTGGGAGTAGTCGTAGTCGTTGGTGCCGTCGGTATTTCGATGATACCTGAAAATGGCCGTTGCGCCGGGGCCGGCAACACCGGGCGGATTCCAGTACAGGGTCTGGTAATGCCGCATCCGCACGGTTCCCACGCCCGTCTGGGAGAGGAATGGCTGGTCCATCTGTGAGCCGAGCTCGACCAGGTTGATCATCAGGGTTCGTGAGCCGGCGTTGTTGTCCACGTACCACCGGGGTTGTGCCAGCATGAAGGAGCCGGTCTGCCCGACCTGCCGTTCGATCACCGCCCCGTTCTCCAGGGTGATCACCACGTTATCCTTCGTTGAAAGATAGCGGAGCTCACCCGGGATAAAGCCGGTCACCACGTCTGGACCATTGTACGCAATGGTAAATGTCTGATCCATAACAGAACGGTTCACGAGTTTGAGTGTCCCCCCGCTGACCCGGAGCGAGGTCTCCTTGTAGGGGACCAGCTTGTAGGTCAGGCTTTTCACATCGTTCTGCAGCACGATCATCGTCTGCTCCATGTTCTTGATGTTCGCAGAGGACTCCTGCTGCATGAGCACCGGGTACCCGTACAGGGTGATGAGCCCGATGCCGGTCATGACAAGGCCAAAGATAATGATGTAGCCGACCGCTTCTGATACTCCCCCATCGTTCAATCGCATCTGCATCGCCCTCACACTCCCCGCCAGTCGTAGGAGATCACGTTCCAGCCCTTGCTCGTGGTCCTGCCGGTGACCCCTTTCGTGGCGCCGATACCGGCGATATCGATCCGGCTCTGGATATTGCCGCTTTCCACCAGGATCTTCTGGTCCGTTGAGGTCCCCTCCACCTCCACATAGTAATCTCCCCCTGCCACGTCATCAGGGATATCGAACGCCGAGCTCATGGTGCCTTCATCCGGTGCAATCACGTAGATGTCGACAATCCGTACACTGATGCCGTTCCCGATATCGGTGAACGCATGGAAACGCAGGGTATTGGCCGGGCCTTCCATGAAGACCGCGTTCACCATGAACATGACTGCCACGAGCAGGATCAGGAGGATGGAGGTGACGGAGATGTACTCCATCAGGTTCGTGACCCCGGCCTCACCGCCTGCCGTTTCAGTACCTGAGTCTCGCAGTTTCATCGTACTCAAACACCCCGTTGTTGTAATGGATTGTCACGATGCGGGTATTCGACTCGTAGCTTAAGATGGAATAGTTCACGATGGCGCTCTTCCGCTCCAGGGTGAGGGCTTCGATATCATCCTTCATCTTCACGAAGTATCCGTCTGCAGCCAGCTCTTCTCCTGGAAAAAGCGGTTCCAGTCGGGTTGCCGGATCCCTCCAGTAACTGTAGTTCCTCGCGAGATCCAGCACCTGGGATCTCACGTCCTGGAGATCGTTCTTGGGAAATTCCAGCACCCCCTCTGCCGTGGTCTGGCCGACGATGGTGGACTGGTTCAGGATCAGGGCTAAAAAGAAGATTCCGACAGAGACTAAAAAGCCCATCAGCACGATCCACTGCCCGTCCTCCCTCATCCGCGGGCTCAGGCCTTCCATATGAACACCTCCAGGAGCACGATCCGCGGGCCAGTATCCTCAGGATCAGGATTAATGGGCATACTGCCAATACCTGGCACTTTCACAAACCGGGTCACCGTGACCCCTGGCTGGCCCCCGGGATACGGGATGAGAGGATCGGCGAACCGGTAGCTCTTCACCTGCCCTTCACTCCTGTCATAGTAGTACACTGTGGCGGACGCAAGGATGG
>JAJRDA010000018.1 GCA_028678665.1 Methanomicrobiales archaeon
CCGGAGGACATGCTGGCAACTGTTGGCGTGGGTCTCGCTCGTTGCCTGACTTAACAGGATGCTTCACAGTACGAACTGACGACGGCCATGCACCTCCTCTCAGCTAGTCACGCAGAGTCTTCAGCCCGGCGATCATTCCGCTGTCTTACCCGGTGAGCTTCCCGGCGTTGAGTCCAATTAAACCGCAGGCTCCACCCATTGTGGTGTTCCCCCGCCAATTCCTTTAAGTTTCAGCCTTGCGACCGTACTTCCCAGGCGGCACGTTTCACGATTTCTCTTCGGCACCTCGGTAACTCGTAGTCACCGATACACCTAACGCGCATCGTTTACAGCTGGGACTACCCGGGTATCTAATCCGGTTTGCTCCCCCAGCTTTCGTCCCTCACCGTCGGAGCCGTTCTGGTAAGACGCCTTCGCCACAGGTGGTCCCCCAAGGATTACAGGATTTCACTCCTACCCCTAGAGTACCTCTTACCTCCCCCGGTCCCTAGATTGCCAGTATTCCTTGAACGCCCAACGGTTGAGCCGCTGGATTTCCCAAGAAACTTAACAACCCGGCTACGGACGCTTTAAGCCCAGTAATAGTGGCCACCACTCGAGCCGCCGGTATTACCGCGGCGGCTGGCACCGGTCTTGCCCGGCCCTTTCTCCAGGTGATTTTTAAACACCTGAACAGCCTGTGGTTACAGGCACTCGGGGTTCCCTTATCACGGTTTCCCGCATTGTAAAGTTTTCGCGCCTGCTGCGCCCCGTAGGGCCTGGATTCATGTCTCAGAATCCATCTCCGGGCTCTTGCTCCCACAACCCGTACCGATTACCGGCTTGTTGGGCCGTTACCCCAACAACAACCTAATCGGCCGCAGACCCATCCTGAGGCGCCGGAGCTTTGGGTTACCGCGCATTCCAGCCTCGGTAGCCTATAGGGTATTATTCCCAGTTTCCCGGGATTATCCCCTTCCTCAGGGCAGGTTATCCACGTGTTACTGAGCAGTACGCCGAGGGCTTGACCCCTCTCGACTTGCATGGCTTAGTCGAACCCCGATAGCAGTGACCTCTGGCAGGATCAACCAGAATTCATGATGGTACGCACACTATCGCACGCTAAAAGCGGAATTGGTCGGTTATCACAGGAATTTCCGCATTGCCAGTGCCAACGTCAGAACCGATTCCGGTCGCGCCGGTGTCATCGGTTCCCCACCACGACATGAAGATTCATATGCTGTCTGTCGTGGGAGAGGTACATACCGTCCCCCATTCATCGTGAAGGTCATGAAGGTCATCCACGGCGTCCCGGGCACATGGTCCGGGGTAATCCGTGCTGCCAATCTGGCCTACTTCTATGGGTGTCCCCTCTATTTAAGGGTTGTGCCGCCGGTGCAGACGGGGGCGGAACCGGCTCAGGACACAGGGATTTGGGTTCCCGGACCCCACCGCCGGAACGGTTCTGCACCGGCAGGGCTGTCGCGCGGCCTCCCCACGAGGTTCGATGTGGCGTGTGATACCTGAGGTTTTTTCCGTATTGATGATTACTGATGGGACGCTCCAGGGGGAGACCTGACGGTCCCCCCCCGCCGCGTGGGCGCCCCCCCCATGCTGAGGAGGGGGTGTTCTTTGGTTTCCGGTGAGGACCCGACCGGTTACAGCCTCAGCGGGAGGGGGCTGCAGCCCCCTCCCGGTCCCACCCCCGCATGAGGATGGTCTGTTCATCGGTTGATGAGGCAGGGTGATATTCCTGTCCCGGAGCACCGGCGGGGGATGCCCACGCGGCGGGGGCGGTGAGCCCCCAAGAGCGTCTCAGTAGTCGTATGTGAAAAAGAGGAGAACACGACCCGCTGCAAGGGGCTCTTAATGGAGATGGAGCTGAATCACATCAGCCGGCCGTAGGCTCCTCAGATTCGGCGGGGGCGGCACCCTTCGGCTGTTCGATGAAGACCTCTTCAAAGAACTCCCGCTGGGAGATGGTGATCCGGCCCTCCAGCATCAGGAAGAGGAGGGGGATGTATACGTCCGGCACGCTCCTCCCCAGCACCCCGCAGAGATCCGAGAGGGAGACCCGTTCCTGGGCCGGGGAGAGATCCTCCCATCCCTGCCAGACCGCGGCGGACGCTGCCTGGAACCCCTCCTCGTGGGCCACCCCCACCACCTCGTCCACGTCCACCTCCGGCTCTTTCACCACGTGCCGGGTCCGGCGCCTCCGGCACTCCTCCCGCTCCGCGACCTTGAGCATCCGGATCAGCTCGTAGAGCGTCACCGGCCGGGTCCTCAGGTGCTTGCGCTCGATGCGCCGCCGGATCTCCCGTTCCAGCCGCTCGACGGGGCCCAGGTACTCCCGTGACTCGAAGCCTGGCTCGTCAGGCTCGGGGAACCCGTCGTCGTCGAGCGTCCCCTCTTCATCGAGGGGGGCACCCAGGTGGTCGGATTTCATCCGCAGCAGCACCGAGGCGTAGAAGAGCGTCCTCCCCGAAATGCGAAGATCCCGCTGCCGGATCTGATCCAGCTCCTGCAGGAACCGGTCCGTCACCTCCACGATATCGATGTTCCAGGGATCGATCTCCCCCCGTTCGGCCATCCTCACCAGGATCTCGACCGGCTCCTCACCCATGGGCTTTGACCCCGGTGACCAGCGAGGACTTGTCCTCCCGGAGGGTGACCCCCAGGATACGGTCTGCCGACTCGATCATGGGTTTCCGGAGCGAGACGATGATGAACTGGGCCTGGGAGGAAAATTCCTGGATCATGGCGGCGATCTGCTCCACGTTGAACCCGTCCAGGAACATGTCCACCTCGTCGAAGGCGTAGAAGGGGGCAGGGAGGTACTTCTGGATGGCCAGGATAAACGCGAGGGTCACGAGGGACTTCTCGCCCCCGGAGAGGGCGGAGAGGAGGTGGACTTTCTTGTCCCGGGGCTGGACCGCGAAGGTGAGGCCGCCCTGGAACGGCTCCTCCTCGTTCTCCAGCACCAGGTTCCCGGTCCCCCGGGTCAGGCGGGCAAAGATCTCACGGAAGTTGGTGTCAATGGCCCGGAACGCGGCCATGAAGGCCTCGAACTTCATGGTCTCATAGGACTCGATCCGCTCGATGAGGGAGGCCCGCTCCCGGGAAAGCGTCTCCTTCCGCTCCTTCCGCTCCTGGGCGCGGGCGCTGATCCGGTCGTACTCCTCCACAGCCAGCATGTTGATGGCACCCATCCCGGCGATGCCCGCCTCCGCCGCCCGGATCCCCTCGTCGATCTGCTGGAGGGTGAGATCCGTCGTCACACCGCCGCTCTTCTCCCTGAGTGCCGCGATCTCGGCGGCGATGGTCTTCTCCCGGTCCTGCAGGGCGTTGATCTGGAGCGCGATCCGCTCGATGGCTGCCTCCTTCTCCCCGATCTTCTTCTCTGCGCCCCGGACCTTCTCCAGCACCTTCTCCCGCGCTGCCCGGAGCCCGTCCAGGTCCCGGGAGAAGGTGGCCAGTTCTCCCTGGATAGCCGCGATCTTCTCGTTGGCCTGGACAATCCGTGCCTCGGCTGCCTGGATCTGGCCGTCGATCTCCCGGTTTTTCCCCAGCACCTTCTCCCGCTCCGCCTGCAGCTCCTGCACCCGGCTCGTGAAGAAGACCTTCTCCCGCTGGGCATCGTTGATATCCGAGTCCTTGTTCCGGAGCCGGCGCTCCAGCTCGGCGGCTTCCGTCCGCTTCCCCTCCAGATCCTTCACCATGCCGGGGAGTTCTGCGTCATCCAGGAGCTTCTTCAGCCGCTCGGTTTCCCCGTTCAGCCGGGCGATCTCCCCGGCCGCCTTCTCCAGATCGGCCTCGCAGTCGGCCAGTTCGTTCGTTCCGGCCTTCACCTCTGTGTCGATGGTCTGCAGGGTCCCCTGCATCTGCTCCCGGTCCTGGGCGAGGGCCGCCGCCTGCCGCCGGTACTCCTCGGCCTGGACACGGGCGCGGGCCGTCTCCTCCTCGATGGCCCCCCGCTCCGCCCGCTTTTTCTCCGAGAGGGCATTCTTCTCCTGGATCTGGGCGGTGAGGCTCGCAGCCTCCTCCCCGAGAGCGGCCAGCACCTGGTGCAGCCGGGTAATCTCCTCTCCCGCATCGATCCCGAAACCCCTGGACTTCTTCAGGTGGCCGCCGGTGATGGCGCCGGCCCTCTCCAGGAGCTCCCCCTCCAGGGTCACCATCCGGTAACGGCCCATCAGATTCCGGGCATGGGTCAGCGTGTCCACGACGACAGTACTCCCGAAGACGAGGGCAAAGGCCTTCGCGTACTGCTTCTCGTACTGGACCAGGCTGACCGCGTAATCTATGACGCCGGCATCGGCCTCCAGAACCGGCAGGGAGGGGGGCTTCAGCTTGGAGAGGGGCAGGAAGGTGAACCGGCCCATCTTCTGGGCCTTCAAAAACTCGATGGCCTTTGATGCCACCTCGTCATCCCGGACCACGATGCTCCGGATCTTCCCCCCGGCCGCCACGGAGAGGGCGGTCGCGTACTCCGGCGCCACCTTCCCCAGCTGGCCGACGGTACCATACACACCGTCCATGGCAAGGATAGCCCGGAGCGCCTTGTCCCCTCCCTCGCCCCCGGCCTGCTCCTGTGCCTCCAGGCGCATCAGCTCCCGCTCGTGGGTCTTCATCTCGCCCTGCAGGTTCTCGAAGGAGGCCCGGAGGGAGAAGAGCCCGCTCTCGATGGCAGCCAGCTCCCGGTCCAGCGCTTCCTTCCGGCCGGAGGCCTCTGCCAGGGCTTTCTCGCACGCGGCGGCCGCCTCCTCTTTCGCCGCGATATCGCCGCCAATCGTGGCAAGGCTGCCCGTCAGCCGCTCGTTCTCCGATGTCCGGACCCGGGACCGCTCGATGAGGGCATCCTTCTTCCGCAGGATCTCGGCCCGGGCGTTCTTGGCCGCCTCCACCTGCTCCATGAGCCTGAAGAGATCGTCACGGGCCCCCTCCGCGCTGCTGCTCCTCCCTGTGATCTCGGCGTTCAGCCGGTTCACGGCCTCCTGCAGCTTCTGGAACTCCATGGCCATGTTGGCCCGGTCAATGGACTGGTTCCGGATCGCATCCGTCACCTCGGCCACTTTGGTCTCGGCCCGTTTCGCGTCCAGGTAGATCCGGTTCACTTCCTCCAGGTTCCCTTCCTTCTCCTGTTTGAACCGGGCGATGCTCTCATGGGCGACGGTGAGGGCACCCTTCTCGGTCTCCTGGCCGGAGACCAGGGCCAGGTACTCCGGGCCGCTTTTCTGGCTGATCTGGTCGTCCACGCCCTTCAGCTCGTCAGCGAGCGCCTTCGAGTGCTCCTCCTGCTTTGTCCGGGCGTCCAGGGCTTTCGAGCGCTTCTCCTCCTCGCCGCCCACCACCTCGTGGAGCGTGGCCAGCTCCCGCTCCTTCTCCGCGAGCTCCGCTGCCGACCGGCACTCCTGGAACCGCTTCAGATGGTCCTGCCACTTCCGGTACTCGAGTGCCCGGTCCCGCTCATGGGCCAGTTCCGCCAGACGCTGGTCCAGCTCGTGGAGGAGCACCTCCTCCCGGTCGATCCGCTCCCGGACCACCTCCAGCTCCTGGAGGGCCTGGTCCTTCTTGGCATCGAACTCGGCAACACCGGCGATCTCGTCCAGGATCTTCCGGCGCTCACCGTCCGACATCTGCATGATCTTGGTGATGTCCCCCTGCATCACGACGTTGTACCCCTCGGGTTTGATCCCCACCCTGGCCAGGTAGGCGATGACGTCCGACTGGGAGACGAGCCGGTTGTTCAGGTAGTTATAACTGTAGTAGCCGTTGGGGGTCCGCTTGATCCGGCGGCGGATGGTGGTCCCGTCCGAGAAGGTGAGGGATACCTCGGCGTTGTTCTTCTTCGTGTTCAGGTTCAGGAGGTCCGTGAGCTTCTCGGCCCGCAGGCCCCGGGAAGTGGAGAGGGCCAGGCAGAAGAGGATGGCATCAATGATGTTGGATTTCCCGGACCCGTTGGGGCCGGAGATGACGGTGGATTTTTCGAAGAAAGGGATGGTCGTCTTTCTCGCGAAGGACTTGAAGTTGTCAATCTCCAGTTCCGTGATGTGCACTGCAGCCTGCGCTCCTGGATGGTGAGTAGAGGGGGAGGGGCTGATCTACTTCTTCTCCTTGTTCTCCTCAACTGCGTAGATGAGCGGGTTCTTCCCGCCCTCCTTGCCGCTCTGCTCCGGCTTCCCCTTGGCCCGGAGGCGGGCTGCGGCCTTGGCGGAGGCAACGATGTAATCGGAGTCCTTTCTCTCCTCCTCCTTCATGGTGCCATCCGACTGCATGATCCGGGCTGTCTGGCCCTCCGATTGGCCCAGGGGTGTCTTTCCCCCCTTGCCTTGCTGGATGGTGACCGTGGATCCCGTCGTCCGCACGATCTGCGGCCTCGGGCGTTCCTCCATCCGGCTGTTCATCCGTTCCACGATGGACTTCAGGTCCAGGAGCTCGTTCGTGAGACCCTTGGTCAGGGCCTCCAGTTCCCGCACCTTCTTCTCCAGTTCCCCGATCCGGTCAGCCGAACCGGGGCCAGGTGGCATCTCCCCTGCCATGCACACTCACTCCAGTTCCAGGAATTCCCTCGCCGTCCGGGAACGTATCCGCGTCCGGCGGGAATTTATCCCGATAACTCTGTATGAATATTCTTTTTGACATCTATATCCTTTGTGTTCCCGGTAGGAGAGCGCCATCCGCACGGAACACCACGGGAATGCGGGCCGGGAGGAGGCGGACCCCCTCCCCCCAACCCGTCCCGGAATGAAATCGCTGTCCCGATCCCTTCCATCCATGCATCATGTGAAGATTCCCTCGTGTCACTGGGGGAGATCTGTATTGTCACATGGTGACGGGAGGCGGCTCGCCTCCTGCCGGTCCCACCCCCGGCGACGATATGGCGGTCCATACCACCGGATCCCGCAACAACGGGTGGATTGAAAGACGTCCCTGTCCCACATTGCGTGCAGGTAAGAAAAGCTCATACGATCCGGGCACCCTCTCTTCTATACATGTCATATCTTGCCCGTGTCGATCCGGAGATCGCCGAGATTCTGGAGAAGGAACGCCAGCGCCAGACGAACGGCCTCGAGCTCATTGCTTCCGAGAACATCGTGAGCCGGGCGGTGCTGGAGACCACGGGATCGATCATGACCAACAAGTATGCCGAAGGCTATCCGGGCAAGCGGTACTACGGCGGATGCGAATTCTACGACATGGCAGAAAACCTGGCCCGGGACCGGCTGAAGCAGCTCTTCGGGGCGAAGCATGCCAACGTGCAGCCCCACTCCGGCACCCAGGCCAACATGGCGGTCTACTTCTCGGTCATGGAGATGAAGGACGTGCTCATGTCCATGTCCCTCTCACAGGGCGGCCACCTCTCCCATGGTTCGCCTGCCAACTTCTCGGGCCGGCTCTTCACGGTGAAGCCCTACGGGGTGGACCCGGAGACCGAGATGCTGGATTATGGCCAGATCGGGGAGATCGCCCGGAAGGAGAAACCGAAGATGATCGTCTGCGGGGCTTCGGCCTACCCCCGGACCATTGACTTCAAGGCGTTTGCGGAGATCGCCGAGTCGGTGGGTGCCTACTGTATGGCTGACATCGCCCACATCGCCGGCATGTGTGCGACGGGGGTCCACCCGTCACCGGTGAACGTGGTGCAGTTCACCACCACCACCACCCACAAGACCCTCCGGGGGCCCCGGGGCGGGGCCATCATGGCAGAACCGGATTATGCCCAGGCCGTGGACAAGGCGGTCTTCCCCGGCATGCAGGGCGGCCCCCTGATGCACATCATCGCCGCAAAGGCGGTCTGCTTCAAGGAAGCTCTCCGCCCTTCCTTCCGGGACTACAACCGGCAGATCGTGAAGAACTGCCGGGCCCTGGCGTCCACCCTCATGGACCGGGGTCTCCGGCTGGTCTCAGGCGGGACAGATAACCACCTGCTCCTCATCGATCTCACGGATATCGGGATCACCGGTATCGACGCCGAGAACGCCCTGGGCCGGGCCGGGTTCACCGTGAACAAGAACACGATCCCCCGCGAGACACGGAGTCCCTTTGTGACGAGCGGTCTCCGGATCGGCACCCCTGCCGTGACGAGCCGGGGGATGAAGGAGGAGGAGATGCGGTTCATCGGCGACCGCATCGCCCAGTTGCTGAAGGATATGACGAATACGGCGCGTCAGACCGAGGTGAAGGCCGAGGTCCAGGCGCTGGCATCGAAGTTCCCCATTTATCCCGAGTGACATGATCCTGGACGGGAAGCAGGTTGCGGCGGAACGACTGGAGATCCTGAAGGCGGAGATCCGCTCCTCCGGCCTCTCGCCGCAGCTGGCCACGGTGCTCGTGGGGGACGACCCGGCATCCCGGCTCTACGTGAAGCTGAAGCACGAGGCATGCGGGAAAGTGGGAATCGGATCCGTGGGAAACACCCTCCCTGCCGACGCCACCACCCGTGACGTGGTCCGGGCAGTCCAGGAACTGAACCGGGACACCGGCATCGACGGGATCCTCGTCCAGCTCCCCCTCCCTCCCAGGGTGGAGGCCCACCGTGTGCTGGAAGCAGTGGACCAAACGAAAGACGTGGACGGGTTCCATCCCTGCAACCTGGGCCGGCTCCTCTCCGGATCCCCCCTCTTTGTTCCGGCAACCCCGCTCGGGGTCATGAACCTGCTCAACCACTACCGGATCCCGCCCGCCGGCAGGAACACGGTGGTGGTGGGGAGGTCTGTCGAGGTGGGAAAGCCCCTCGCTGCCCTGTTCACCACCGCGGATGCCACCGTCACCCTCTGCCACTCGAAGACACGGGACCTCCCGGCCATCACCCGCAAGGCGGAGATCCTGGTAACGGCCATGGGCCGCCCCATGACCATCACCGCTCCCATGGTACGGAAAGGGGCTGTCGTCGTGGACGTGGGAACCAGCTATGTGAACGGGAGACTCTGCGGCGACGTGGACTTTGCCGCCGTCAGTGCCGTGGCCTCCGCCGTGACTCCGGTGCCGGGCGGCGTTGGGCCCATGACCATCGTATCGCTCCTGGAGAATACCCTCCAGGCAGCGCGGATGCGGCGATGCCCTCCTGCCTGATCCACGGGAAGCAGGTGGGCGGGGGGGCCCCCGTTCGGCTGATGGGCGTCATCAACTGCAGCCCCGAGTCCTTCTACGCGGGATCCTACGTTCCGCCCGGTGACGTCCGGGAGCAGGCCCTTGCCATGGTCCGGGACGGGGCTGACCTGATCGATATCGGTGCCCGTGCCACCGGCCCCGGTGCCCCTCCCCTTCCCCCATCTGGAGAGATAGCCCGGATGGAGGAAGCCCTCTCTGCACTGGACGGGAGCGGGATCCCGGTCTCTGTTGACACGACGGTTCCCGAGGTGCTGGAAGCATGCCTGCGCCATGATGTGGCCGCGGTGAACGACATCCGGGGCCTGGCAGACCCGGTGTATGCACATCTTGCGGCCGACAGCGGCCTGCCCGTCATTGCCATGGCGTCGCGGATCCGCCCCGGCGACGCACAATCCGTGGAGGAGACCCTGGAGAACCTGAAGGGGGTCATGGCCCGCTGCACCCGGCACGGTATCGACCAGTACATCCTGGACCCTGCCATCGGCCTCTGGGTGCAGGGCAGGACACCGGCGCTGGACTGGCTCCTCTCCCGTAACTTCCGTCGGTTCCTCGAGTTCGACCGGCCCGTGCTGGCCGCCGTCTCCCGGAAGTCCTTCCTGGGGGACCTCCTGGGCCGCGACCCGAAAGGGCGCCTCCCAGGAAGCCTTGTCCTCACGGTGCTGCTGGTGCAGCAGGGAGCGGCCATGGTGCGGACCCACGACGTGGGGGAGACCCGCGATGTGCTGGCGGTTCTGCAGAGGATGGGGTGACGGGAGTGGCGCGGTCGTTCAGTGTCCATGCCCTGAAGACCCCTCTCATCAGGGCCCGGGACGACCTGGCGGCGATCCTGGCTGATGCCGCTCTGCGCAGCACGGCATCCGGCATCAGGGACGGGGATATTATCGTCGTCGCCGAGTCGCCGGTGGCCACTGCCGAGGGGAGCGCGGTGGTGCTGGATGAGGTGATCCCCACGATGCGGGCCGTCGAGATGGCCGACCGGTACCGGATGGACCCCCGGGTGGCAGAGGTGGTTCTCCGGGAGAGCGACGAGATAGTGGGGGGGATCGACGGGTTCCTGCTCTCCATGGTTCACGGCACCCTCCTCCCGAACGCAGGGGTGGACCTCTCCAATACCCCGCCGGGGACTGCCCTCCCCCTCCCGGCGGATCCGGACCGGAGTGCAGTCCGGCTCCGGCATGCACTCCAGGACCGGACCGGCGCCAGGGTCGGAGTGATCATCGCCGACAGCCGGACCCACGCGATGCGCCTGGGCTGCAGCAGCGTGGCCATCGGTTGCGCCGGCATCCGGGCAGTGATCGATGAGCGAGGGAAGCAGGACCTCTTCGGCAGCGAGCTGCACGTGACCCAGCGGGCGGTGGCCGACAACCTCGCCTCCGCGGCGGTACTGCTCATGGGGGAGACCGACGAGTCGGTGCCGGCGGCACTGGTCCGGGGACTGGATATTCCCATCGAGGAGGTTTCCGGAGTTCCGACCATCGACGCGGCGGAGTGCCTTTTCATGGGCGTGGCGCTCCGGCAGGAGCGGGTGGAGAGGAAGGAGTAGATCATTTTCCCCGGGATCTCCATGGGGGTCCCGGGGGATTATTGATGGGACGCTCCAGGGGGGGGGATCCTCTCGGTCCCCCCCCACCGCGTGGGCGCCCCCCTTGGGAATAAAGTGAGCTGAGGATTTTCTCCGTCTATCCAGCAGCCGGTTTTCCTGATGTGGTGCGGGAGGGGCAGGACTCCCTCCCGGCCCCACCCCCATGAGGATAGTCCGTTCTTCGGTGAATTGATGCGGGGGATTTTCCTGTCCCGGAACACCGGCGGGGGGTGCCCACGCGGCGGAGGCGGTGAGCCCCCGAGAGCGTCTCACGGTTCATCAACGATTCCAGAATACCGACATTTCATGTGTGAGGAAATCCACAGGCGCCGCGGCGGGGCGGAACCCCAGAGGAGCGTCCCGGTAACCACACACAGATGGACTCAGGTTGTTTTCCGAACCCGTTCCGCCTTCACCCGGCCGCATTCCGCGTCCAGGGCAAAGCCGAGTGAGGCCAGGTACGCCCGGCTTTTCCCCCGGCCATGGATCAGCACCTCCGCGAGATCCGCCTCCTCGTCCACGTCGGTATGGAGCCGGAAGGAGTCGATTACCTCCACCGTCGCCCCGAACTCCCCGGCAATCTTCAAATGCTTCAGGAAGCTTCCCGCGTAGTAATCAGCCCGGAACCGGGCCGGGTTCTTGAGATAGATGGCATTGGTTCCGCCACCTCTCCCCGGGACGACCGAGATGTTCGCGCTGGTGGTGAGCATCCGGGTGATGATCTCCGGCACCACCAGCGGGAGATCTGACATGATGATCAAAGTGGCGCCGGGGTAGGTGGGGAGGATCCCGTTCAGGGACTCGTTGAGGCCGCGGCCATCCACCCGGGTCTCGACCCCCGGACAGCGGAACGGAGCGGTGCTGAGGATCACGGGGGTGCACCCGGCCCCCTGGACTGCGGCCACCACGTCGTCGAGCATGGCACGGGCAAAAGCCTCCCGCTCCTCCTGGCTCATGACACCGGAGAGGCGCGATTTGGGATTCACCGGCTTGAAGGGGATGAGGGCGCGGACAGTCATTGGGAGAGGGGTGGTGTGGAGAACGGCATTAAGGCATCGGCAGGGGACCGCGGTGAATGGAGAGAGGGAACTCAGGTTCCCCCCATCCTCATGAGGGGAGAACAGGAGGGGCTCTGCCCCCTCCTGGTCCCACCCCTGGTGAGGATATACGATCCTGAGGGGATGCGATTTCAGAGTATCGTATAAGAGCGGAAATATCCAGCCCGGACCTCCACCCTCATATACCCTGCCGGCTCCACATGAAGTACAGGGGATTTGCCATGATCCTGACCGTGCTCGTGGACAACCACACCCTCACCGACCGGTACTTCCGGGGGGAGCCCGGTCTCTCGTTCCTCATCGAGGAAGGGGACCAGCGGATCCTCTTTGATACCGGCTTCTCCGGCCTGTTCCTGGAGAACGCTGCGCTCATGGAGATCGACCTGCTGGACCTGGACATCGTGGTCCTCTCCCACGGCCACATCGACCACACCGGCGGCCTCTCACACCTGATCGATCGGTATATCCTGGCCGCCATCGAGGGTATCCCGTTCAACACCCCCCTCCTCCTTGCCCATCCCCACGCGTTCCTGCCCCGCAGGGCCGGCCTGCTGCCCCAGATAGGGCTCCGGATCAGCCCGGAGGAACTGGCCCGGCACTTCACGGTGAAGTCCAGCCGTGAGCCGGTCTGGCTGACCGACCGGCTGGTTTTCCTGGGCGGGATACCCCGGCCGGAGGGCTCTTCTGCATCGGGAGAAAAGAAGCGTTTCCTGATCACTCCCGAGGGCGAGGTGGAGGACCGGGTCATGGATGACACCGGCCTTGCGTGTGTGACAGACGATGGTATCGTCGTGATCACCGGCTGCGCCCATGCCGGTATCGATTACATGGTTGCCCGGGCACAGGAGGTGTCCGGAGAGGATCGGGTGGCTGATGTCATCGGCGGATTCCACCTGCTGAACCCGCCCTCAGTGGTCCGGGAGAGGGTCCTCGGGTTCATGGAGCAGGCGAAACCCCGTATCCTCCATCCGTGCCACTGCACGGACCTGGCATCCAAAACGGCGCTGTCCCGGGTGGCACCGGTGGGCGAAGTCGGGGTCGGGCTCCGGCGGGAGTACGGGTGAGACCATGGCGTCCCCTCTCCCCCTCACCTTTTCCCGGAACGTCTTTCTTCCCCTCACCACCGTCTGCCGGAACCGGTGCGACTACTGCTGCTTCCGGACACCGGTGCAGGAAGGATGCATCCTGGCCCCTGCCGAAGTCCTCCGGACGCTGGAGTGCGGTGCCGCGCTGGGGTGCACCGAGGCACTCTTCACTTTCGGCGAGAAGCCGGAGGCGGAACCGGGCTTTCCCGAAATGATCCGGGCGGCAGGTTACCCGGATCTCCTCCACTACTGCCATACGATGTGCGGGGCGGCGATCGATCAGGGCATCCTCCCCCACACGAATGCCGGCATCCTCAGCCGCGAGGAAATGGAATTCCTGCGGGATGTGAACGCCTCCATGGGCCTGATGCTGGAGACGACGGCCCGGGTCACCGCCCACCGGCATTCCCCGGGCAAGGATCCGGAGGTGCGGGTCCGGATGATCGAGGAAGCCGGGCAGCTCCGGATCCCCTTCACCACCGGGATCCTGGTGGGAATCGGC
Organism: Methanomicrobiales archaeon; assembly: GCA_028678665.1. Classification (GTDB taxonomy): domain Archaea; phylum Halobacteriota; class Methanomicrobia; order Methanomicrobiales; family JACTUA01; genus JAJRCY01. The sequence continues at coordinate 13,318 of JAJRDA010000018.1, forward strand.
GAGACAATGGGGGACCGGGAAGAGAGCCTGATGGTGATCCGGGACCTCCACCGGCGCTACGGCCACATCCAGGAGGTGATTGTCCAGAACTTCTGCCCCAAGGAGGGGACGCCCATGGCGGGGGCACCGGTGACGCCTCCTGACGAGTTCTGTGTCACCATCTCCCTGGCCCGGGACATCCTGCCTGATGACGTGGCAGTGCAGCTCGCCCCCAACCTGGCGGATGCCCGGGCGCTGGTCGCCTGCGGTGTTGACGACCTGGGCGGGATCTCGCCCCTCACCATCGACTACGTGAACCCGGAGCATCCCTGGCCGCAGATGGAGTCCCTGGTGGAGATTGCAGGATCGCGGGGGCTGCAGGAACGGCTCTGCATCTACCCGCAGTACATCGAGAAGGGGTGGTACTCCCGACGTATCGAAGCGCTTATCAGACGGCTGGAGCAACAGATCCGGGAGAGATCTCCGTGAAGAAGGGCGAGCTGCTGTACCGGGGAAAGGCCAAGTCGGTGTACCGCACGGACGTGCCCCAGGAGCTGGTCGTGGAGTTCCGTGATGACATCACCGCCTTTGACGGTGGAAAGAAAGCGAACCTGGCAGAGAAGGGCATGCTGAATGCCCGGGTCTCGGCATTTTTCTTTACACTCCTGGAGAAGGCAAAGATCCGCACCCACTACCTTGGCATGATCGATCCCGCGACCATGCGGGTGCGGACCCTCACGATGATCCCGCTCGAGGTGATTGTACGGAACGTGGCCGCGGGATCCCTGGTGAAACGCTACCCCTTCCGGGAGGGACAGCCCCTGGACCCGCCCATCCTCGTCATCGATTACAAGGATGATGCACGGCACGACCCCATGATCAACGACGAGATCATCCTGGCCCTGGGGCTCGTGACCGCGGCGGAGCTTCAGGAGATCAAGCAGAAGGCGCTCTCCGTGAACCGGGTGCTCGGGGATCACCTGCAGGGGAAGGGGATCACCCTCGTGGACTTCAAGCTGGAGTTCGGGAAGGACGGATTGGGGAACGTGACGGTAGGGGATGAGATCAGCATGGATTCGATGCGGCTGTGGGATGCGCGGAGCGGGCAGTCCATGGACAAGGACGTGTACCGGTTCGACAAGGGGGACGTGATGGAGGCATACCGCCGGGTGGCGGAGCGGATCACCGGGAACGCAGGGGGGCGGTCCCGGTGAAGTGCACGGTCCGGATCACGATCTCCCTGAAGAAGGGGATGCTGGACCCCGAGGCCCGTGCCATCCGGCACGCGCTGGAGAACCTGGGCTTTGCCACCGAGGCCCTCTCCACCGCCCGGGTCTTCCTCGTGACCATGGAAGCGGCCAGTAAGGCGGCGGCGGCGGCACAGGCTGCCAAGATGTGCGAGCGGCTGCTGGCCAACCCCGTCATCCACCGGTACGAGATCGAGGTCCTGAAATGAGGTTTGCGGTGGTCCGGTTCGGGGGATCCAACTGCGACCGGGACACCTGGCACGTGCTGCAGGAGGTGCTGGGGGTGGACACCGATCTCGTCTGGTACAAGGAGGGCCTCCCCCGCGGGTACGACGCGGTGGTGCTGCCCGGGGGTTTCTCGTACGGGGACTACCTGAGGGCCGGAGCTATCGCCGCCCGGACACCGGTGATGCAGGACATCCAGCGGCATGTCCAGGAGGGGAAGCTGGTCCTCGGGATCTGCAACGGTGCCCAGATGAGCGCAGAAGCGGGTTTTGTCGAGGGGACCTTTGCGGTGAACGCGTATCCCAAGTTCCTCTGCCGGCCGGTGCACCTCCGGGTGGAGACCGTGTCATCGCCCTTCACCTCCCGGTTCCGGGAGGGGGAGGTGATCCGGCTCCCCATCGCCCACAAGGAGGGGCGGTTCATCACCCCGCCGGAGACCATGGCAGCGCTCAACCGCGAGCACCGGGTCGCGTTCCGGTTCTGTGACGAGAAGGGGAAGGTCTCGGAAGCCACCAACCACAACGGCTCCCTGGAGAGTGTCACCGGGGTTCTGGGGCAGTTCCGGAACGTCCTTGCCCTGATGCCCCACCCCGAACGGGCCTCGGAAGAGGTCCTGGGATCCGTCGACGGGCGCCGGATCTTCGAGTCCATGATCCGGCACGTGGAGATAGAGGGATAAAACGAGAAAAGCGGGGGGTCAGGGAGCCTTCGCGGGCTCCCCGGGCAGTTCACCCTGGGCAAGGACGATCTCGATGGACGAGACGTTCGTCTTGCCGCTGTCGGTGTCGATCACCTCGGTGGAGGTGATGATCTCCTTCTTTGAGACGTTATCCAGGAACCGGTTCAGGGAGATCTCTGCGGTATCCACGGCACGCGAGATGGCCTTTCCCCGGGCCTTGATGGCGACTTCCTTTGCTCCGTTGTTGAACTGGGTGACCACGGCAAGTACGTAGTTCATGACCGGCTTGTTGCCGACGAACACTGTGTTGTCTTTGAGCATGTGCTTCCTCCCTAGAGATACTTCTTTGTGTGGATCAGTTCCGCGTTGAGTACGGATGCCCCTGCGGCGCCCCGGATGGTGTTGTGGCCGAGGGCAATGAACCGGAGCCCGGGCCTCACCCTCCCCACCGAGACCGTCATGCCGTTCCCGCGGTTCCGGTCAAGCCGGGGTTGCGGCCGGTCCGGTGCATCGAAGTACTGGATGGACTTCTCCGGCTGCGTGGGCAGGCCGGAGAAGGGCGGCTTGTAGCGGGAGAAGGCCTTCTTCACCTTCTCCACGTCCTCGCCGCAGTCTACCCATACCGCGAGGGTGTGCCCGTCCACGACGGGGACCCGGTGGCAGCTGGCACTCACCTGGAAGGGGGCGTCCTTCACTTCGGCACCGTCGAATTTCCCCATGATCTTGACGGTCTCGGTCTCCATCTTCTCCTCCTCCTGCCCGATGTACGGGACCACGTTGTCGTAGATGTCCATGGCTGCGACGCCGGAAAAGCCGGCGCCGGAGATGGCCTGCATCGTGGCCACCCGCACGTCCGTCCATGCCATCTTCCGCAGCGGTTCCAGGCCCATGCAGAGCATGATGGTGGAGCAGTTGGGATTCGTCACGATGAAGCCTTCACGGCCCTGGTCCCTCTGCACATCGATGAGCCCCAGGTGATCCGGGTTCACCTCGGGGATGACGAGCGGCACATCGGGCTCCATCCGGTGGGAGCGGGCGTTGCTGCAGACGGCAACACCAGCTCTCGCGATCTCGTCCTCGGCCTCGGTGGCCACCTCGGCCGGGAGTGCAGAGAAGACGAGATCCAGGTGCTTCACCGCAGCCGTCGTGGTGGGGCTCACCTTGATGTCCTTCACCGATTCCGGGAAGGGCACATCCAGCTTCCAGTTCACCACATCCCCGTACCGCTTCCCGGCACTCCGATCCGATGCGCAGAGGGTGACGAGGTCAAACCATGGGTGCCGGGCCAGCAGCTGCACGAACCGCTGTCCCACGGCGCCCGTCGCACCGAGCACTCCGACCTTGATCATGGCTGAAGTGTGTTAGCGTTTCGCAGGTATTAAAGCGTATGTCTTGGGGATCAGGAGAGTTCCAGCGCCCCTGGCAGGCATTCATCGATGCAGGCTCCGCAATCCACGCAGGCACCCTCGTCCACCACCACCTCATCCTCGACGATACGGATGGCGTCAACGGGACATGCCGCAAGGCATTGCGGACCCTGGTAGATCACAAGGGTGCCGTCTGCCTGCGGGATCACCACATCGGCCCATGACACTGTCTCTTTCCGCGGGTCGATGGTGATTTTTTTAAAACACTTCAGACAGGCGGTTCTGTCAACCCTGATGGGCATGGAGAAGGGTTCTCTCAGGGGATATATGAAATAAATGGGGGAAATGGGCGCACACCGGGGGAGTTCCGGATTCTCCGCCGGTCTCGGAAAACCCCCTCGATGCACCATTGCAGGGAACCCGGCAGGGTCCCGGGGCTTCGCGGGGGAATGAGGGGCGAAAGGATACGCGGGATGCTTCCCGATGGCGGGAAAAGACGGGAAAAAAATGGGAGATTATTTCTCTTCGACTGCGATGGCTCCGGAGGGGCAGGCTTCCTGGCAGAGCTTGCATTCCTCGCATTTCGAATTGTCCACCACGGCTATCTGGTCTTCCATGGCGATGGCTTCCTGGGTGCAGACATCCACGCAGGACTCGCAGCCCACGCACAAATCTCGATCAACCTTTGCAGGCACTGTCATATCCTCCAGACTTCCAGTAATGTGGGTGGGAGATCCAATTAAAAATTGCGATGCCCGCCGGGCTGTCCCGGCATCATTTCAGGTTCAGGATATCTGCCATCGCGTAGAGGCCCGGTTTCCTGCCCGGCACCCACCGGACCGCCCGGAGGGCACCCATGGCAAAGACGGACCGGTCGTACGCCCGGTGGGAGAGCTCGATGCTCTCGTAGTTGCCGGAGAAGAGCACCGCGTGTTCGCCCACGATATCCCCGCCCCGGATCACGTGCACCCCGATCTCCTTCCCCCGCTCCATCATCCCTTCCCGCCCGTAGAGCTTGGGCCGGGATCCCACCTCCGCATCCAGGATCTCGAGAATGGTCTTGGCCGTGCCGCTGGGGGCATCCTTCTTGTTCCGGTGGTGGGCTTCCGTCACCTCGATGTCGTAGTCGCCCAGCTTCCTCGCGGCCTCACGGACCAGGAACCAGAAGATGTTCACCCCCACCGAGAAGTTGCTGGAAAGGACCATGGGGACCTTGCCCTCGATGGCCCGCTTCATCTCCTCCTTCTGCGCTGCAGAGAACCCTGTGGTGCCCACCACCGGTGCCACGCCGTGGCGGGCGGCGGACTTCACGTTCTCCACCGCAGCTGCCGGTGCCGTGAAGTCCACCAGCACGTCCGGTTTCATCGAGGTGAGAAGGGTATCAATCCTGGTAGTGGCAAAGATGGGGGCCCCGAAGATATTCCCCTCCTTCAGGTCCACGCCCCCTGCGAGCTCCATATCGTGCGCTTCGTGGACCATCCGGGCCACGGTGCCGCCCATCCGGCCCAGGGCACCGCAGACAACGACCTTAATCATACCGCTTCAGCACCCCCGCCAGCTCGGCGGTCTTCTTCTCGTCCAGGTTATCCAGGGGGAGCCGGACGGGACCCGCGGCCATCTTCCGCAGCTCCACCGCCTTCTTCACGGGGATGGGATTCGTGTCAATGAAGAGCACCTTGAAGAGCGGGGAGAGCTCGAAGTGCAGCTTCCGGGCCGTGGCCAGGTCCCCCTTCATGAACGCTTCATGCATCTGCACCATCCGCTTCGGCTCCACGTTGGCGGCCACCGAGATGACCCCCTTCCCCCCCAGGGCCAGGATGGGGAGGGTCATCTCGTCGTCACCGGAGATGACGTTGAAGTCCTGGTCCCGGGTGTCCTTGATGATCCGGGAGATCTGGGTGATGTTCCCGCTTGCCTCCTTGATGCCGACGATCATCGGGTGCTTTGCGAGCTCGATGACCAGTTCCGGTTCCAGGTTCTGCCCGGTCCTTCCGGGGACATTGTACATGATGACCGGAATATCCAGGTCTGCAAGTTTCGTGTAATGTTTCACGAGGCCTGCCCGGTTGGGCTTGTTGTAGTAGGGGCTGATGACTAGGACCCCGTCGGCCCCAAGGTTCTTCGCCGCCTTCGTGAGGAGGAGTGCTTCGCTCGTGTTGTTGGATCCTGTCCCGGCAAGCACGGGTACCTTCCCGTTTACCTCATCGACCGTGACCTCCACCACCTTCTCG
>JAJRDA010000019.1 GCA_028678665.1 Methanomicrobiales archaeon
CAAAGAGGTTTAACGCCATCTCATTGACACTGAGCACAAAGATACCCCAGCATCAGAAACAATGGAGGAGAGATATGATAAGGATTGTTTTTCAGATCGTCGCACCGCCCTCGCGGTTCCGGAAAAACCATGGCAGGATTTCCCTCCAGGGGACCGCTTTGCTGAGGAAGACCAGGGAAACAGCCGTTGTTCCGGTAACCAAGAGAGTTATTCCCTCTGATGAGAACGGGGCCAGCCAGGGGGTCCCCCATGAGGCAATACGGAACAGGGAATTCCAGAGAGGATCTTCCTCTTCGGGGAGAGATATGACCAAGAGCGATGGAAAATCCTTGACCCAGAGAAGGCACTTATTTCAGATACTCAAGCACCCGGTCCGGCTCGTACCGGAGGCTGATGACCCGGGTCCGGCCCTTGCCGTCCCGGTACTCCAGGTCCACGAGGTGCATGGCATCGAACTTCTTCACCACCTCGTAGAACCGGGTGTAGCCCATGGCGAGCTCCTTCCCGAAGGACCGGTACACCTCGCCCGCGTTCATCTCCTGCTCCCCCTTCGCACGCTCGGCGATGCGCCGGAGCACCTCCCGCTCCTCGGGCTTCAGCGTCTTCGCCGTGAAGGAGAGGTGGAGGTACTTGGAGACCTCGTAGGCCCGGCAGATATCGTCCTTCTCCACGGACTTCCGGGCCGCCTTTTCGGCGGTGAGGGTGGCCCGCTTCAGGAGATCGATCCCCACCCGCAGGTCGCCGCTCTGCATCGTCTGGTCGATGACAAGCGTGAGCATCTCGTCGGAGAGAACCTGGGGGTAGAGCCCCTGCATCACCCGCTCCTTCAGGATGCCTGCCACCTCCTCCCGGCTGTAGGGCGGGAAGTAGATGTCAGTGGGCCGAAAGACGGAGGCCACCCGGGCGTCCACCGCCTGGGTCAGGTCCACGCTCATGTCGGAGATGATCAGGATCACGCCGATGCGGGTGCCGGGGTAGGCCTCGTGGGCCCGCAGGAGCGTGTAGAGCACTTTATTGATCTCGTTCTCGTAGAGCAGGTAGTTCACGTCGTCCAGGGTGACAAGCAGCACGAGGCCGTCCCGCTGCAGGATCCGGGCGATGGCATCAAAGACCTGCTTGAAGGAGGTGCCCGAGGCGGGCGGCAGGTGGCCGGCCAGCTTCCGGTAGATCTGGGAGAAGATGGCGAACTTCGTGTTGTCGATCTGGCAGTTCACGTAGACCGGGACCAGCTTCTTTGTCGTCTCCTCGATCTCGGCAGAGAGCTTCCGGACCGAGGTGGTCTTACCGGTGCCCGGCAGGCCCCGGCAGACGGTGTTCAGCGGCCTGCCGCCCCGGAGGCCGGGCTGTATCTGGAAGGCCAGCTCCCGCATCTGGGTCTCCCGGTGGTGGAACTGCTCGGGCACGAAGTCCAGCTCAAAAACCTCGGGGTCCCGGAAGAGGGTCTCGTCCCACTGGAGCAGGCTCTTCTTCATACCGTACCACTCTCTGCCTTGCGGGGGTTATAAGTCCATCCCATGCGCCGCGCTTATGGGTTCATGCACTTCCGGCAGAGGACCTTCCCCATGAAGAGCTGGGAGAGCTTCTGCTGGCTCTTCCCCACCGGCTCCCCGCACTCCTGGCAGAGGACATCGCCGGCCGGGACCTCCGGTTCCCGGGGGAGGACAGCCTCCGGGGGAGGCACCGTCCCGGTGCCGGCCCCGGGGACCGGGGGTGCAGCCGGTTTCTTCCCCCGGGCGGCAGCCTCCCGTCCGCGGGGTACAGCACCGGGCTCCTGCGCTCTCCGGGCACCGGGGGCGGGGGGAGCCTGCGCGGCGGCCTCCTTCTCCGCCTCCTCCTCCAGCTGCACCACGTCCTCCATCGTGAGGGCACGGGCAGCCACCTCCCCCTGCCGGCGCGTTGCGGCGGCGGCGTCAGAGGCGGCAACGATCTCATCCAGGGGAGAGGGGGGCAGATCTACCCCCAGGACCGCAGTCCTGGACGGGCGTTCCCGAACGGGTGCGGGGGCGGGTTCTGCCGGGCGCGGCGGTGCCGTCAGCCCTGCCGGTGCCCGGGCGGGTGTGGGGGACGCGGCAGGCGTGGACGGTGGCCGGGGCACAGCCTGCAGCGCCGGCTTCGCCCTTGCTGCCGCAGCCCCTGAGGGGAGAACGGGGCGCTGCAGGACCCGTCGGCGGTAGGACTCCACCCGCTCGGCGGTCACCGCGTCACCGCGGCCCAGCCGCAGGAGGAGAGTATCCAGGAACGCGATAAGATCCTCCATGCCTCCGGCATCATCCGCCTCGCCGGAGACCTCCAGGCGGAGGTTCTCGTAGTTGTCCAGGTTGATGGTGATCCCGATGGTGACGTTCTTTCTGGACGGCATACCATCCTGAGTGTAGGCGCAGGGAGTATATGGGGGTGTGGGTCAGGGGTGAGGTGGACCGGGAAAAAAGGGATCGGTTCACCGGCCCCGGCGCAGGGAGGCAAGGGCCCAGGCCCCTGCCAGGGCGGGGAGAAGCAGGACCGGCTCCAGGGGCATGGGTGCCACCCCGCTCTCTGTGGTGGTGGGGCTGGGGGATGGTTGCACCTCCAGGGGGTAGAGGTACACGTCCGCGTTCCCGTTCCGCCAGTCCTCCCAGACGATCCGGTCGCCCCAGATGCGGGGGGCCCTCTGGGTGGCCGCATCGGTGGTGAGACGCTCCTCCTTCCCGGTGGAGATGGTGTACAGGTACACGTCCGTGTTCCCGTTCCGCCAGTCCTCCCAGACGATCCGGTCGCCCCAGATCCAGGGATTCCGCTGATCCTTCGGATCCGAGGTCACCTGCCGGGTTTCGTTGGTCACCACGTTGGCGAGATAGATGTCATCGTTGCCGTTGCGGCGGTCCTGCCAGACCACCAGGTCGCCGTACACCGAGGGATTGTACTGGCTCACCGGACCCGGTGAGACCGGTGCCTCGGTTCCTGTGCTGAGCCGGTAGGAAGAGATGGCAGACTTCCCCCCGCGGCTGTCCTCCCACACGACTAAATCTTCGGCAATAGCGGGCGATTTCTGCGCCTGTGAACCCTTCGCCAGGGTGGTCTCGATCCCGGAGGTCAGGTTATAGAGGATGATATCGTCATCGCCACTGTGGGATACCTCCCAGACGGCCAGGCCACCCCAGATCCGGGGATACTTGGTGTTCTGGGATGCGGTGGCGATGGGCCGCCCTGATCCCTTGACGGTATGGTAGACAAAGATGTCGGGGCTCCCCTGCCGGTAGTCAGCGGAGATGATCTGGTTCCCCCAGATGGCCGGGTACTTCTGGTCAGCGGTATCCTTGTTGATCCGGGTCTCGGCACCCGTGGCCATCTCCAGGAGGTAGATGTCCCCGTTGCCGTTCCGGAAGTCCTGCCAGACGATCCGGTCTTCCCATATGGCGGGGGCCTCCTGGTTCGCGGGATCCGTGGTGATCTGGATCTCGCGGGCGGATCCCGCGGCTGCGAGAGCCGCAAGGAGGAGTAGGATACAGAGTATCATTGCCCGCTGCCGGTTCAGAGTCATAGGAGAGGGATCACTCCCACGGCCCATAAAGCATGGTGCCGGCCAGGATCCGCTACCTTTATGCCCGGCTTCCCTGATTCCCATAGAGAGGAGAGGAAAACGTGTGAAGATCCTTGGTATCAATGCCAGCCCGAAGGGAAAGGAGAGCCAGACCCTGCGCCTGGTGAACGCCGTGCTGGAGGGGGCCCGCGATGCGGGGGCAGAGACAGAGCTCGTGGACCTCTGCCAGCTGGAGATTGAATACTGCACCGCCTGCGGCGTCTGCTATGAGACCGGCGAGTGCACCCTCATCGATGATTTCCCGGACCTCTTTGAACTGATGATGGGTGCCGACGGAATCGTGCTCGGCTCCCCCAACTACATCGACTCGGTGACGGCCCCCCTGAAGGCGGCCTTTGACCGCATGGCCGACGCCATCCACTGCCAGATGTTCTCGGGGAAGTACGGGTGCTCGGTCTGCACGGCCGGGGGATCCAACGAGATGGAGGTGGTGGGGTACATGAACCGGGTCCTCACCTCGCTGGGGGCCACAACCATCGGCGGGGTGGGCGTGGCATTCCAGGGGAACCCGGACCGGATCCTCCCTGCCATCGAGAAGGCCCGTGCGCTGGGGAAGGAGCTGGCCGGGGCCATCCGGACCCGGAAGGTGTACCCCGAGCAGGCCGCGATCCACAAAGCCCGGCGGGAGTATTTCTGCCGGCTTGTCGAGGCGAACAGAGACCGCTGGCGCCACGAGTACGACTGGTGGGTGGCAGCCGGCGAGATCCGGAAGGACTGAAGGACGGGACGGGATCCTGCAGGGTTCAGGGGCTATCATCCACCATTTCATATAGGATCACTCCCCACCCTCATCCGGCATGAGCGAGGAGACCTACCCCACGGCCACGGTCCAGGGCAGGGAGGTACCCTGGGACCCGGAACAGCTCCGGAGGATCAGGGACCATCCCTGCTTCTCCGAGAAGGCCTGCCACGCCTTCGGGCGCATGCACCTCCCGGTCGCGCCGAAGTGCAACATCCAGTGCAACTACTGCATCCGCGACTTTGACTGCGTGAACGAGTCCCGCCCCGGCGTCACCACGAAGGTCCTCACTCCCGGTGAGGCCATCGAGATGGTGAAGAAGGTGATGGCGAAATTCACCTACATCAAGGTACTTGGCATCGCGGGGCCGGGGGAACCCCTCGCCAACGAGGAGACATTTGAGACGCTCCGCCTCGCAAAAGAGCTGTTCCCGAACCTGATCAAGTGCATCAGTACAAACGGCCTCCTCCTCCCGGCAAAGGTGGGCCTCCTGGAGCAGTACGACGTGGGGAACGTCACCGTCACCTGGAACGCACTCACTCCTGAAGTGGGGGAGCAGATCTACTCCTGGGTGACCTGGGAGGGGAAGCGCATCACGGGGAAGGCGGGGGCAGCGCTCCTCCTGCAGAACCAGATCCTGGGGATACAGGAGGCCGTGAAGCGGCACATGATCGTGAAGGTGAACTGCGTGTACATCCCGGGTGTGAACGACATGCAGATCCCGGACATCGCGAAGAAGGCCTCCGAGCTTGGGGTGTACACCTTCAACGTGATCCCGCTCATCCCCCAGTACAGGTTTGCCGGTGTGACGCCGCCCACCCCGGCGGAGAAGCGGAAGATGCAGGACGAGTGCAGCAAGTATATCCGGCAGATGCGCCACTGCCAGCGGTGCCGCGCCGACGCCATCGGGCGCCTGGGACACGACATCCAGTCCTGCATCTACAGCCAGCAATAACCCCATCCCCTTCTTTTTCCCCTTCTGAAAGGTTTCCTGCACTGCATCTCAATACTTTTGCTTAACTTTATTGACTGAAATAATGGGTTAAATATTGTTAGAACAGGTAAACTGAATGTCTTGATATGGAGTATAACCGCATATTTCAATTATTTTGAAGAAATAAGAGATTAAATGCATTGGATTTATCACAAACCTTAATATAGTAAATGCCAACATTTCACCATTCCCTCTCACTTCCACATGCGAGAGAAGATCGAGGCAACACCCATGGGAACTCTTCGTTTAGCACAGGGAATCCTCCTTTTCCTGATCCTGTATGGTATCGTGATCACGGCCGCGGCCGCACTCCCCGCCTTCCCGGGAGCCGAAGGTTTCGGTTCAGACACCCCCGGGGGGCGGGGAGGACAGGTCTTCGTGGTCACCAACCTGAATGCCGAGGGCCCTGGCAGCCTGAGGGCAGCCATCGAGGCATCCGGCCCCCGGATCGTGGTCTTTGCGGTCAGCGGGATCATCCAGCTGCCCCGCACCCTGAATGTCAACAACCCGTACCTGACGATTGCCGGCCAGACAGCACCGGGCGACGGGGTTGAGGTGAAGGGCGAGCTGGGTATCAAAACGCACGACGTCGTGATCCGGTACATGCGGTTCAGGCCGGGACACCCCTCGGCCATCCTCCCGCCCGATGACCGCAAGGATACCCACGCCATCAACATCGTGGACGATGCCTACAACGTGGTCATCGACCACTGCTCCCTCTCCTGGGGCATTGACGAGGTCTTCTCTGTCTATGGCGACCCCCACGATGTGACCCTCCAGTGGTCGATCGTCTCTGAGGGGCTCTACAATGCCAGCCTTGCGAAACCGGATGACAGGGGCACGGACGATCCAAGCGATGACATAGAGAAGGGGCATAGCATGGGGGCCCTGATCGGATCCGAGAACGGCATCACCCTCCACCACAACCTGATGGCCCACAACGACCAGCGAAACCCCCGCCTGAAGGCAGACGGGACCGTGGATGTGGTGAACAATGTCATCTATAATTACGCGTACTCCGCAGGGGCCGCCACCGATGATAAGGGTTTCCTGCGGATCAACTACGTCCGGAACTACGTGAAAAAGGGCACCCAGTCCAGGGATGTGGCCGAGCTGGAACTCGGGCATCCCACCGACAAGTCCAGTAAGGGCTACGCGGTTTATGTTGAGGGCAATATCGGGCCCCACCGGACGAGTGATACCCAGGACCAGAGGCTGGTCGTGAACCGCGACGGGTGGAACCACCTGACCGGGACCCGGAACGATGCCCCGGCCATCACCAGTATGACGTCTGCGCTGGATGCGTACGAGCAGGTGCTGAACGGTGCCGGCGCGGTGCTCCCGAAGCGGGATAGCGTGGACCAGCGGATCGCTGCCGAAGTCCGGACCAAGGGAGGGGCCATCATCACGACCCCGAGCCAGCGGCCGACCGCCCTCGGGGGCTGGCCGGTCCTTGCACCGGGCACCGCCCCGGCAGACAGCGACAGCGACGGCATGCCGGATGCCTGGGAGACGGAGCGCGGGCAGAACCCGCGGGATGCCTCCGACTCGAAGGGGGACGGGGACGGGGACGGCTACACCAACATCGAGGAGTACCTGAATAGCGTCATCCCCGGAGAAGTGAAGGTGGGGGCTGCCACGATCCCGTCCGAGGGCGGTGCCTTCCCGGGTGAACGGGTCCGGTTCACGGCATCCTACCAGGGCAAGCCGTCCACTGATGTCATCAAGGAGATGCGCTTTCTCGTCTCCACCAACCTGAAGGAGGAGACCCCGCAGTTCTACGGCATGGTGACCCAGGTGCGGAAGGGGGTCTACCAGGCCTCGATCCAGCCGGCACCCAAACAGGCGTTCACCGGGGCAGTGCCCCTGGGAGTGGGTGCACCAAAGAAGGATGGATCCACCCTGCAGAACGGGTACATCCGGTTCAACACCGGCGAGAGCTGGGTGACGGTGGACAGCACTTCCGGTACCATCACGGTCACCTGGGACGTGACGTTCCTTGATGCGTACGGAAAGCGGACAGGCCAGTCGGTCTTCACCTATGGGGCAGGGAGAAACGGCGAGAAGGACACGGGCAAGTACGACCCCATCGACAACTACGGCTGGCATAGGAAAGGGTCCTGGTCTGTCTGGGACCCGGCCTATGCAAACCGATACGGGTTCATCCAGGAGTCGTACCTGGAACTTGATGGGTACCACACGCAGGGCCGCACCTGTCCCCTCACGGCCACGGGACAGGTCAACACTGCCAAGTGTGAGAAATGGACCCGCGGCGATCTCACCTATGCCATCGACAGGACCGCACGGCAGTTCCACGGGTATGACACCTACGTGTACGTGGATAACATGGGGCAGGGCTGGGTCTCCCAGAGCCTGATCCAGAACGACCGGGTCACCTCATGGGCCCGCGACTGCCCCATCCTCAGGAACTCCGGCGTGAACTGGAATGCCTGTACCTGGAAGAAAGTGGACCTCTCCGGTACAGGGCTGGGGCCGTGGAAGGCCTACGCCGCATACACCCTGACCCAGGGCACCACCCGCAGTATCACCCAGAGCATGATCTCCGGGAACGACTTTGCCTCCTCGTGGTACCGCTCCTGCCGGAACAGCGCCACCGGTGCCCCCGACTGGAAGACCTGCACCGCCTGGTCCGGCCCGGCGAACGTATCGGCCATGAAGGGACTGGAAGGGAAGCGGTACCCCGCCTACACCAGCTACAGCGTCTGGAACGGCAACGAGGTCAGCCTGATCCAGCGGCTGATCGCAGTCGATGGGATCACGGAGAAGTCCCGCACCTGCCGTGTGACGGACGGACGGCCCGACTGGACCAGCTGCGACGGGGCATGGATCACCACCAACCTCGCCACATCCCAGGCATGGGCACCGGATTCCCTGGGGAAGAAGCCGGCCGGTTTCACCGAACTGGGCGTCATCTACTACTACCCGAGGGGCGAGACGGTCCCCGTGGCCTTCGAGCCCCGGGTCTGATCCCCGCACCTTTTTTTAACCCGGAAAAAAGTAGCATCACCCGACTCCATCCCTTGAAAGGGGGTGGATGGTCCGATGCCGCTATCCATCTCCTCGGCATGTGGAGGGGGGGGCTGAAAACCCCCTCCTGCCCACATTCCCAGGGGGGAGGGCACATCCTTCATTCCTTCAGATACTTCTCCCGATCAGGATGATCCCTGCCGGTACGGCTCCACCCGGACTTCCATTCCGGCGATCTTCTCATAGACCTTCATCTTCCGCCGGACCGGCCACCAGCCGTACAGGAAGATGTTCACCGGCTCCCACATCGCCACCCAGGAGACGATCAGGAGGCCGTTCGCAATCCACGAGACAGGCCCGGAGTGGGAGATGGAAGTAAGGACCGAGGAGATGGCACCAATCAGGAAGATGAATCCCACCCCGATGGCCAGGGTGGTGCGTCCGCGGTGGAGGAGCTGGCGAAGGTTGCGCCGGGCCGCGGCGGCCTTGTAGGTGAAGTGGTGGTGGATGGCAGGTTCCAGAGTGGAGACGGCCTCGGTCCGGCAGACCTCGGGGGGAAGGTAAAGGACGAGCACGAGGGGGGTGGGAAGCGGGAAATCCTCCACCATATCCGTGATGTACACCTCGGCGTCGTCGTCCAGGTCCTTCTCGTGGAAGGGGGCAGGGTCCAGCGAGTTGAAGATCTGCATCACGTTCTTGAGCGTGAGCTCCAGGAGGACCGTTCCGTTCTCTTTCCGGTAGTGGGACTCCACCTCGCTCATGCGACCGGATCCGGGTCGGAGGGGCCCATGAAAAAGGTTTCCTTCTGCTGCCTCTCCCGGAACCTTGAAACAGGATCGCGGCGCAGATCCGGGGGACCATGGGATTTATCCGGCTCCGCAAGGACCTGCCCTGCGACCTGGCCCTCTCCCTCTCATGCGGCCAGGCGTTCCGGTGGGAGCAGCGGGGCGACTGGTGGGCCGGGGTGGTGGAAGGGGAGGTCTGGCGGCTCCGCCAGGTTGGGGACCGGATTGAATATCAAGGACCTACGGCCGCCAGGCTCCGTGACTACATGGCACTGGACCTGGACCTCCCCGCCATCCAGGCGGTGGTGGACCGGGACCCGGTGATCCATGCCGCCATTACCGCGTGCCCGGGGCTCCGGATCCTCCGGCAGGATCCCTGGGAGATCCTGATCTCCTTCATCTGCGCGACGAACACCCACATCCCCCGCATCCGGCAGATGATCGGGTCGCTCTCACGGTGCTTTGGGGAGAGGATCTCATCGCCCCCCGGTGCATGGTACTCCTTCCCCTCGCCGGAGGCACTGGCGGCACCCTGCAGGGAAACCCTGGATGAATGCCGGCTGGGGTACCGGGACCGGTATATCCACGGGACGGCAGCACGGATCGCAGAGGACCCCGGCCTGCTGGGGCGGATTGCAGCGCTGCCCCACGATGAAGCAAGGGAGGTACTCCTCTCCTTCCCCGGAGTCGGACCCAAGGCCGCCGACTGCATCCTGCTCTTCGGATTCCACCGGTACGAAGCCTTCCCGGTCGATGTCTGGATCCGGCGGATCATGCATCGCCACTACCTGGCACCGCCTCAGGGCATGAAGACACCATCAGAAAAGGAGGACCGGAGGATCCGGGCGTTCGGGAGGGATTACTTCGGGGAGTGGGCGGGGTACGCTCAGGAGTTCCTTTTCTGTGCGCGGGGGGATCTGCTGGGGGATAGAACCAGATAAAGGCACGGGAGAGAAGAGTCTTGGAATTGGACGAGTAGATTCCCGCAGGTGGTGACGGGAGGGGGCTCTGCCCCCTCCCGGGGCCCTCCCCCGGTGAGGATAGTCACTTCCTCCGGGGCAGGGATCTCAATGGGGAGAAACCGATGCTCAGCACATCCTCTCGGGGGGGGGGCCCACGCGGCGGGGGGGCCGCAGGCCCCCCCCTGGAGCGTCTCACGAAACGTCGTGTTCTAATAAATGAGGATACCCAGTCCGTATCAGCTCAGGTACCCTGCTCCCAGCCCTCCAGGTAGCGGGCCTGCTCCTCTGTCAGGCGGTCGATGGAGAGGCCCAGCGATGCGAGCTTCCGGTGCGCCACCTCCTCGTCGATGGCAGCAGGAACGTCGTAGACGCCGGGGGAGAGCGTCTTCCCCTCCGCGGCGATGTACCGGGCAGAGAGGGCCTGGAGGGAGAAGGAGAGATCCATCACCTCCACCGGGTGGCCCATCCCCTTGGGGGTGGCCAGGTTCACGAGCCTCCCCTCGGCCAGCAGGTGGATGGCCTTCCCGTTGATGAGGTAGGTATCGATCCCGTCCCGGTGCTCCACGCCCTCCGCGTGTTTCGCGAGCCAGGGGATGTCGATCTCCACGTTGAAGTGGCCGGCGTTGGCGAGGATGGCACCGGCCTTCATCTGCCGGAAGTGGCGGCCGGAAATGACCGATAGGTTCCCCGTGGTGGTGACAAAGATCTCGCCCTCCTTCGCTGCCCGGTCCATCGTCGTCACCTGCATGCCGTCCATGTGGGCCTGGAGGGCAGTCCGGGGATCCACCTCGGTCACGATCACCCGGGCCCCGAGAGCAGCGGCCTTCGTTGCCAGTCCCCGGCCGCAGAACCCGTAGCCGGCCACCACAAGAGCCTTTCCGGCCAGGAGCACGTTGGTCGTGGACATGAGCGCAGCGAGCGTGCTCTCCCCTGTCCCATGGACGTTGTCAAAGTACCGCTTCATGGGGGTGTCGTTCACCGCGATGACCGGAAAGCGCAGCGCCCCCGCGGCCGCCATGGCCCGGAGCCGGTGGATCCCGGTGGTGGTCTCCTCGCAGCCGCCGGTGATCCCGTCCAGGAGCTCCTGCCGCCGGGTGTGGAGCAGGTGGATGAGGTCCATCCCGTCATCGATGGTGATGGATGGGCGGGCATCCAGGACCCGGTTCAGGGCTGAATAGTACTCTTCGACGGTGCACCCGCGCTTCGCGTAGCAGCGGACATGGGGCACCTCGTTGAGGGCCGCGGCCACGTCGTCCTGGGTGGAGAGGGGGTTGCAGCCGGTGATGTGCACCCCGGCCCCGCCGGCGGCGAGGGTTTCCACGAGCACGGCGGTCTTGGCCTCCACGTGGAGCGCCATCCCGAGGGTAATCCCTGAAAAAGGGCGGTTCTCTTCAAACTCCTTCCGGATGGCGGCAAGGACCGGCATGTACTGCCGGGCCCATTCGATCTTCTGGCGGCCGGATGTCATGACTTCACTCTCATGGGTGCGCATCCACTTAATCCTTCGTTCCTGTGGAGCCCGGTCTCTGGACTTCACCAGAGGGAGGAGTACCCGATCCCACTCACCAGTTCTCCCCGCGCCGTCTGCCACCCGTGGCTCTCGCCCAGGATCGTAAGCCTGGCCGTGTCCCGGAACTCGCTGGACCGTTCGCTGAAGATGTTCCAGCGGTTGGTACCGGTCAGTTCTACGGAGATCACGACGGTCGTGGCCGGGTACGCGGTGTAGTCGGCAAAGAAACTTGTCTCGTATCCGGTGCACCGCGGCGTGGAGTCGCCTCGAGGAAACGCTTCCGTGCAGGCCCTTTCCATCACCGAGAACCGGGGCTCCAGCACCTCGTCGTTCCCCACCGGGTCCCGGGGATCGATGGGGCCCCTGACCGTCACCGGGATCGTGAGGGTGTGGGGGGCACCGTCCCTGCCGCAGGCGCCGCACTCTCCCGTCGTAGGGACCGAGGCGGCCGTGACCTCCAGCAGAGTATACTTCTCGGTGCCGGTGAGGGTCACATTCCAGCCATAGGGGATCTCTGTCCACCCCCGTGCACCTGCCGCCCGGACTACCTCGGAGGACCCCCCGGCCCTGGCGGGGAGCGGAAGGAAGAGGAGGAGGTTCGAGAGGGGGCCGTCTGTCTCCACGTTCACCTGGTACTCATAGGTGGCCACAAGGGTCTCCGCATACCGGCTGTCGACATAGGCCACGAAAGAGAACACACCGGCGGTCACGCTGATGGCCACGACGAACAAGACGACGAGGACCCGGAGCACTCTGTCCACGATATCACCGGGGAGAGGTTGGTCATCATCCTACTAAAACGTAGTCAGGCAGGGGTGGAGGGTTCCCACCCTTTTAATAGCCCCCGGTTCCCAAGACTGTTGCATGGCGCTCACCCGACGCATCATCCCCTGCCTTGACCTGAAAGACGGTCGCGTGGTCAAGGGGTGCCATTTCGTGGACCTGAAGGACGCGGGAGACCCGGTCGCCCTCGCGAAACGCTACAACGAGCAGGGTGCCGACGAGGTGGTCTTCCTGGACATCACCGCGTCCCGGGAGCAGCGGGGCACGATCATCGATGTGATCCAGCGGGCGGCAGACCAGCTCTTCCTCCCCCTCACGGTGGGCGGAGGGATCCGGACGCTGGAGGACATCCAGCAGATCCTGCGGGCCGGGGCCGACAAGGTCTCCATCAACACGAGTGCCGTGAACGACCCGGACCTTATCACCCGGGCGGCGGCCAGGTTCGGCACCCAGTGTATCGTTGTCGCAGTGGATGTCCGCCGGACCCCGTCTCCTCTGAAAGGGGGAACTCCTGTAGCCCTCCCGGACGGGGGGACCTGCGGGTACGAGGTGGTCACCTATGGCGGTACGAAGCCCACGGGCCTGGATGCCATCCGGTGGGCAAAGGAGGCCGAGCGGAGGGGTGCCGGGGAGATCCTGCTCACCTCCATGGAAACGGACGGCACCCGGAACGGGTTTGACATCCCCATCACCCGGGCCATCTCGGAGAACGTGGGCATCC
This sequence comes from Methanomicrobiales archaeon, assembly GCA_028678665.1. Lineage (GTDB taxonomy): Archaea > Halobacteriota > Methanomicrobia > Methanomicrobiales > JACTUA01 > JAJRCY01. The sequence goes on from JAJRDA010000019.1 coordinate 13,060, forward strand.
CGGTGGTGGCCAGCGGGGGCGTGGGGACCCTGGAACACTTCTACGAGGGGTTTGCCCTGGGGAAGGCGGACGCGTGCCTGGCCGCGTCCGTCTTCCACTACGGGGAGTTCACCGTCCGTCAGGTGAAGGAATACCTGGCCGGCCGCGGGATCCCGGTGCGCCAGTAACCACGAACTCCAGCGCGGCGACCGGGTGCTCCAGCCCGAAGGCAGTCAGCACGTCCGGGTGGATCTCGCCGAAAGTGGCCACCGGGCGGCCGCCCGCCACCACCCGGGCCCGCCTCCCTTCCAGGAAGGCGGGGTCCGACGAGTCTTCCATGGTGAAGGAAAGGCCCATCTCCCGGGCACAGGCGTCGCTGTGGGCATAGGCCTCGCTGTAATCAGCCGCCGGGTGCAGCGAGACCGCGGCCGCGTGCCGCTCGTTGTGGCACCCCTTCACCACATCACCCACCGCAAAGATCCGCTGCGGGAGTTCCCGGTGCCGGTTCACCTCCAGGGTCTCCAGGAGCAGGGGGAGGATCTCGGTCCGGACCACCGTGTGGTCCTCGCTGATGGGGTGGAGAACGGGGAGCACCTCCTCCGACCGCGGGCGGCGCATCCGGTCAAAGAGGATCGCTTCGCTGGAGAGCGTGAAGGGCATCACCTCCTGGTAGCCGAGACCGGTGAAGATCCCCCGGAGTGCGGCCGACTCTTTCATCACCCGGTGCTCATGGCCGATCGTAAAGACCGGCGGGAGGGCTGGCTCGAACCGGTCGTACCCGTAGGCGATGGCCACGTCCTCGAAGATGTCCCAGTCATGCAGGATATCGGCGCGGTAGCAGGGTACCTGCACCCGGACCCGGTCCTTCCCATCCGTCCCGGCCCCGAACCGCATCCGCTGCAGGAGGGTTGCCATCCCTGAAGCGGTGAGCTCGATCCCCAGCAGTTCCGCGCACTCCTTCACCTGCACCACCCGGACGGCGGGGGAGAGGTCCGGGCAGGGTGTCCCGTCGATGAGGATGGTCTCCAGGGTGGCGCCGGTCTCGGCGAGGGCCGCGCAGAGGATCTTCACCGCGGTCATGACCGCCCGGAGGTCAGTCCCCGTCGTATCCAGGAGGATATTCCGGGTCCGTTCGGTCACCCGGGTCAGCTCACCGTTGATGATGGGCGGGAAGGAGAGCACCTGGTCCCGGGAATCCACGATAAGAGGGAACCGGGGGAAGTCCCGTACCAGGTGGGCGTAATCCACCCCCTTGGGATGGTCGGTGAGGATCTGCTCCATCGTCATGGGCCGGTCAAAGTCCAGGGGAACAAAGGACCGGTCCCTGGGTGCGGCCAGGTACCGGAACGGGGGGGTGACCCGGTCCAGGTCATGGACCCCGATGGCCACCTTGCCCCTGCCCCTCCCCACGGCCCAGTGGAGCGCCTCCTGCAGCCCCATCAGCGACAGGATGGCATCCGGGTCCAGGTGCAGGTTCCGGATCACCGCCGATCCCAGGAACGGTCGGATGGAGCCGAGGGCGGGATCCACGGAGAAGGACATCCCCGAGGGCCGGACCGGGTAGTCCCGGAGACCGGTCTCGATTCCCAGAAATCCCCGCATCGCGTGGGCCACCCCTTCAGTGGAGAAGAGGTCGGGGCGCACCGGGAAGAACTCCACGTCCACGTGGTCCTTCTCCAGCCGCTCGATGTCGGAGCCCAGCATCGGGAGCCGGGAGAGGAGCGTCTCCCGGTCGGTTCCCACCAGCCGTTCCAGGTAGTCGTAGTTCAGGGATATGACCGGCACCGGATCTCACCAGCCTCGCGTCTGTACAGGAATATGGCGGCGGTCTCCTGATATAGCCAGCGGAATGGCGGGGGAACGATAGTGCGGTCATTCCCCGAATGCGGATCTGCCCACGGCAAACCGCCCCGGGTGAAATCCTCACCGGGGGAGGGCGACGGGAGGGGGCAGAGCCCCCTCCCGATTTCACCCCCACGAGAGGATAGTCTCTCCACACCATACGTTCCGTGTGCTTAAAAGCAGGACTGGACTCCGGTGGGGCGGGGAAGCGAGGACGTTCCCTTCCTTACTCTCGCCGTTCCAGCACCAGGTACCTGCGGGTCAGGGACCGGTGGACCCGCTGCTCGTGGTGCTGGAGGATCGTGAGGGGCTCAGGAACGAAGGGACGGATATCCCGGTGGGTGACGATGGCTGCCCTGCGGCCGGGCCGGAGGATCCTCGCGATCTCCCGGAGGGCCAGGGGCGTGAGCCGGTCCAGGTCCCGCCCCCGGATCCAGCTGGACTGGCCGTAGGGCAGGTCGGTGGCCACGGTGTCCACGGATGCGGTGCAGAGGGGAAGGGCCCCCGCATCCAGCCGCATCAGGCCTGCCTTCCGGAGGTTCAGCCGGCTCCCGGCCACCATCGCGGGGTCGGCATCCCCGCCGGCCGCCCGTGCCCCCAGCAGTTCCGCTTCCAGCAGGAACCCGCCGGTGCCGCAGAAGGGATCAAAGAGGGACTCACCGGGTGCAAGGAGGGTCAGGTTCACAACAGCCCGGGCAAACCGGGGGAGCATCACGCCCGGGTGGAAGAAGGGCCTCCTGAGGGGATCCCGGGAAGTATAGGATGCCCGGTCGATCCGGAAGAGGAGCCGTCCCAGGTAACAGCGGTTTGCCGATATGAGAGCACGGTACTCCACCACCGGTGCCGCGAGGGAGACCTTTCCCGCAATCAGGGAGCCTATCAGCCGTTCCAGTTCGGGTGGGGACGCAGTGGGGGCACTCCCCTCCGCCTTCTTCACCCGCACCGAGAAGGGTGCTTCCGGGGTCAGGGCCAGGTCCCGGAGCAGCGAGGCGATCGCACCCGGCGCAGGGTTGCAGCTCCCCAGGTACTCCATGACCGCATGGGTGAGGGCCAGCCGACGGGCCGTTTCGGGGTCCGGGCAGTCGGCGACGGCCACCTGCGGGCGGTGTTCCCGCACGGTTCCCACACACTCCAGCTCTGCCACCGGGAGGGTGGGATGCTCGCCCGAGAGCTCGAAGAGTAGGCGCATCTCCTTCCCATCCGGATCGGTCACCGGGGGTGATGAAGCCCGCCGTCCCGCAGGGAAGACCGGCCCCGAAACTGACATCGTCCCTGAAGGGCAAGTACCCGGAGAGGGGGTTGAAGGGGATCCGCGATCGTTCCGTTGACCTGCCTGAGCTGCTGGCGCCCGCAGGCTCGCAGGAAGCACTGCGTGCCGCGATCGCAGCCGGGGCCGATGCCGTGTACCTGGGGGGAAAGCGGTTCTCGGCCCGGGCCTACGCCGCGAACTTCGGGGATAAGGAGCTCGGCGAAGCCATAGGGTATGCCCATCTCCACGGGGTGAAGGCCTATGTCACGGTGAACACGCTGGTTGCGGACCGGGAGTTCCCCGACGCAGGGGATTACCTGGTCCGGCTCCTCGAAAGGGGAGCCGATGGCGTGCTGGTACAGGACCCCGGTCTTGCCGCCCTCGCACGGGAGGTTGTCCCGGACCTCCCGCTCCATGCTTCCACCCAGATGACGGTCCATTCCGTGGAGGGTGTCCTGTGGGCGGCTGCCCGGGGCTTCGCCCGGGTGGTCCTGGCGCGGGAGGTGCCGCTCCCGGAGGTGCAGGAGATCGTCCGGCAGGGGGAGAAGGCCGGGATCGGGATCGAGGTCTTCATCCACGGAGCCCTCTGCTATGCCTACTCGGGCCAGTGCCTCCTCTCCTCATTCATTGGCGGGAGGAGTGGGAACCGGGGCATGTGTGCCCAGCCCTGCCGAAAGCCCTACACGCTGGTGCGGTGCGATGTGGATGTGTTCGGCCGGCCCTCTGCCTGTTCGAAGGTTCCTCTGGGGGACCGGTACCTCCTCTCCACCCGGGACCTGTCGGTGTACCCGGTCCTGGACCGTGTGGTCCGTGCCGGTGTGGCCGCCCTGAAGATCGAGGGGAGGATGCGGTCGCCCGGCTACGTGGCAACGGTCACGTCCGTGTACCGGAGGGCTCTCGACCGGATCCGGGAGGGCACCTGGCAGCCATCTGACGGGGAGCAGCAGGACCTGGCCCTGGCCTTCAACCGGGGCTTCACGACGGGATACCTGGCGGGGGAATCCTGCGAACGGGTGATGGGCCGGATGCGGCCGGACAACCGGGGGGTACGGATCGGGAGTGTCACCCGCTCGGATCCCGCGACGGGCCGGGTGGAGATACGGGTCGAAGGGGACCTGGTGCCGGTCGCCGGGGACGGCATCGCCTTTTCTCCAGGGCCCCGTGGAGAGACCACCGGCATGATGCTCCGGAGGAATCCCGTGCGGGAAGGTGATCGCCTGATCCTCCGGGCTCCGGGCGAAGTATCCCGGGGTGCGGAGGTGTACCTCACCCGACGCAGGGAACTGGAGGAGCGCACCCGTCCGCAGAGAGGCGGGGCGACTTTTACCCGGCGGGCATCGATACCGGTGGAAGTGACCGCCACCTGGGAACCTGACGGGAGGCCGGTCCTTGCAGGCCGGTTCCTTTCCCCGCGCGGTAACCCCCTGACCGTCAGGCTCACGGCAGACTTCACGATGCCACCGGCAGCGACCCGGCCCGTGGGGGAGGCTGCCATCCGGGTCGCGCTCTCCCGTACCGGGGATTCGCCGTTCCTGTTCAGTCCCCTGGTCCTTACCTATCCCGGTGGACTCTTCGCCCGCCCGTCGGACCTGAACCGGTTCCGCAGGGAGTTCCTGGTCCGCCTCGGGGAAGCCTGCCTGGGATCACCCCGGGTGTCGCATGAACGGCTGGCGGATGCACGCAGCCGGCTGGAGGGATGGGTCCGTGAGCTCCAGAGCCCGGGCAGGGACCGTTCCGGGGGGCCGCCGGATCTGGCTGTCTCCGTCGACACCCCGGAGGCTGCTGTCGCCGCAGTGGAGGGTGGGTGCCGCTGTATCTCCCTCGAGCCCCGGATCCGGTCGTGGGCGGAGTGCCTCGATTCGGATCCGGACCCCGGCGAGACCGTGAAAAGGATGCGGGGGCCCCTCATGGCAACCGCAGATGCCATAGGGGGTGCCGGTGTGCCGCTGATCTGGAAATGGCCCCGGATCACCCGGCGGACATTTTTGGATGTGGCGGCACCCCTCCTGCCGGAACTTGCGCCATACCTCCAGGGCGTGATGGTGGAGGGGACCGGTGCCGCGGTCGCGGCCCGGGAGGCATGCCCCGGGCTCCCGCTCCGGGGCGGCCCCGGCCTGAATGTCGGGAACCTTTCCTCTGTTCTTGCCCTCAGCCCCCTGTTCCGCTCCCTGGCCCTCTCTCCGGAACTCCCGCTCCGTGACCTGGGCCCCCTGGCCGCTGCAGTGGCCGGTCACGGGGGCCCGCTCCTGGAGTACCTGGTCCAGGGGAACCAGGAGGTGATGGTGAGCCAGGACTGCCTGCTCCGATCCGTCGGGGGTATCCCTGCGGGGGAGCAGGATATGGCATCGGCGGGCCCCTTTTTGGGCCTGCAGGACGAACGACGCCGGGTCTTTCCCCTCTCGGTGGATGCGGAGTGCCGGACCGTGATCCGGAACTCGGTGGAGACGTGCCTGATCGATCATCTCCCCTCCCTCCTGGAGACCGGTATCCCCCTGCTGGCCATCGATGCCCGGGAC
>JAJRDA010000020.1 GCA_028678665.1 Methanomicrobiales archaeon
GACCTCCTCCGGTGGCACGACGAGGGGCGGAAGGACATCCTCCGGTACGTGGCGGCAGGGCGGGATGGTACCGGGCGGCTTCGTTCGGCTGCGAACCTCGAGAGGGCCCACCTGGAAAACCTCGGGCCGGTGGAAGGCTGGACCGACCCGGCGACAGGGGCCCTCCGGGAGGACTGCCCCTTCCTGGTGCAGGCCGGGCCGGACCGGTACCTCTGCTCGATTCACCCGACGAAACCACAGGTCTGCCGGGAGACCAACACCTGGGAGTGGGGGTCCGGCCGGTTCGGCCCCTGGGGCTGCCCGGTCTCGCCGCCCTGACCGTTGCGGCAGGTTACCACTACCAGACAGGACAGTATGATTCGGGTCCAAGGAACCTCTTTTTCAGAGACCTCTCACGAGTGAGACGCTCCAGGGGGGACCCGACGGGTCCCCCCGCCGCGTGGGCGCCCCCTCCCCCTTCGGTTTCCTGTCGCATGCAGGTACCGGGAAATTACCGAACGGCTGGCTATCCTCACGGGGGAGGGCCCGGGAGGGAGCTCTGCCCCCTCCCGTCACCTCCTCTGACGAAAGGATCATGAGAGGTTGAGGTGAGGGTCGATTCTCCGTTTCCGCCGAGATATCCATCGGGGGGACGATACCCTCGTCAGAAAAAAGCAGGTATGGGGCGCCTCCCGGCACCCCGTGATAGTGTGGATGGAAAAAGGTGAAAGGTTCAGGCGTTCTTCATCTTCGCCTTGGCAACGAAGCCGTCCTTGCCCAGGTAGTACATGAACCCAGGCTGCTTGGCGATCTTCTCGCTGCCAACCTTCTTCTTCCTTCCGCCCTTGTTGTGCTTCATCGGGGCAGCCCATACGTAGCCGTCCTTTCCGACAAAGTACAGGTAACCCGATTCGCGCTTGATCTTTTCATTTCCAACTTTCTGTCCCATCAGTACACCTCGTAATTTAGGGTGACAATTGATTTTTTGTGCTCGGGGGATAAAAGCTTTGTGGAATGATGTAGGGTTTATAGCAATGCTTGATAGCAATTCGGGGTAGTTATTCAATCCAGATTTGGGGGTCACCGGGAGAGCAGATCGCCCGGATTCACCGGTCGTTATTCCATGACCCGGTAAGCGAAATGGTCGCTATATGAACGTTTATGGGGAGAAATACGGGTTTTTCACCATTTTTTACGAGGGGTACACAGACAGGAAATTGTGCATCTGCGTGTGGAGTTTTCAGCTTCCTCCCGCTCCTCTCTCGATCCCCCGACGCGCACCGGCGTGGGGGATCGCCCTTTCCTCTCCTTCAGAGCCAGCCCCGCTCCTTCCAGTACGCATACTCGTGGGGCCAGCTGGCCCGGTTCTCCCGCACAATCTCTCGGAATGCCTGCCAGTTCTCCCCGATCTCCTCCTCCTGCCCCGGGTACTTACGCCGGGTTCGAATCGCCTCTGCCAGGGTCTCCCCGAGGGTCTCGGCCTCCCTCTCGGCGGGCAGGAGTGCCTCCGGGTTCTCTCCCAGGGCCACCCACATACCTCCCACCGTCACAACGCCCAGCCAGTGGAGGACGTGGTTCAGGTACTCCACCACTTCGTTCCCGCCGGATCCCCAGGTGGTGGCAACGGAACAGCCGTACCTGCCGTGCATCCGCTGGCAATGGATGGCATCAGCGGTCCTGTCGATGAACGCCTTCATCTGGGCCGTGACGTGGTCGATATATACCGGTGAGCCCAGGACGATCCCGTCTGCCGTCGCCATCCCCTCCAGGAGGGCTGCCGCATCATCCCCATGGATGCAGAACCCGGTGGCGTAGCAGGTCTCGCACCCGGTGCAGGGCCGGACGGTGAGGGCGCAGAGATCCACGAACTCGGTCTCTGCCCCCTGCCCCCCCGCTCCCCGGATCACTGCCTCCACCAGGCGCTTCGTCCGGCTGGACTGCCCCCTCGGGCTCCCGCAGATCCCAATCACCTTCATGCCGTATCCGCCTCCCGGCTCACGGCCGTCCACTTCCCGTGACGGAATACCCTTTCCGTTCCAGCTCGTCCTGGATCCGCCGGGAATGATCCGGTCCCCGTGTCTCGATCACGAGATCCAGCCGGACCGCGGTGACACCGATACCGGGGTCACCCCGTCCATGGTGGATGTGCAGGATGTTCCCCCCGTGGGACCCGATGACAGAGAGCATCGATGCCAGCGCTCCCGGTGCATCATCGAGTGTGACGGTGAGGTGCAGCACCCGGCCGGTCCGGACCAATCCCCGCCGGATCACCCGCTCGAGAAGAGGAATGTCCAGGTTGCCCCCACTCACGACGAGGACCACCCGGCTCCCGGGAGTGACATTGGCAGATCCCGAGAGGAGGGCGGCCAGGGGGGCTGCCCCTGCCCCTTCGGCCAGGACCTTCTTCCGCTCCAGGAGGAGCAGCATCGCGTCCGCGATGGCATCCTCGCCCACGAGGACCACCCGGTCCACCAGGTCCCGGATCACGGGGAACGGGAGCTCCCCTACCCGCCGGACACGGATACCGTCGGCCAGGGTCGGCCGGGATTCCACGGTCACGGGCTTACCCGCCCGGAGGGCCTCCACCGCCGAAGGGCAGGCGGCGGCCTGGACGCCCGTCACCCTCACACCGGGGTTTGTTCCCCGGAGGGCCGTGGCAATGCCGGCGACGAGGCCGCCTCCGCCCACCGGCACGATCACCTGGTCCACCGAGGGAAGATCCTCATGGATCTCGAGGCCGATGGTCCCCTGGCCGGCGATCACCAGCGGATCATCGTAGGCATGGACGAGCATCCCCCCCCGTGCCGACAGCTCCCGTGCCCGGTCCAGGCTCTCCTCCAGCGTGTTGCCGTGGAGGATCACCTCTGCCCCGTAGGCCCGGGTGGCCGCCTGCTTGGAGATGGAGGCCCAATTCGGCATCACCACCGTGGCACGGACCCCTGCCAGGCGTGCCGCCAGGGCCACGCCCTGGGCATGGTTCCCGGCCGATGCCGCCACCACGCCGGCCGGGCCGATCTCCCCCCGCCGTGAGAGGATGTGGGCCAGGGCTCCCCGGATCTTAAAGGATCCCCCTTTCTGCATCGCCTCCATCTTCAGGTGCACCTCCGCACCCGCCATCACCGACAGGGTGGGTGAATGCACGAGCGGCGTGTGGATGACGTGGGGCCGGATCAGGGTGCGGGCCGCCTCGATGTCAGGAAGGGAGACCATAGGGAGAGAATGGGGCTATCGGGCACTTGAGGATTGCGACGCCCGGCCCAGATGCGCCCCTGCAAGGGGAGGATGCCGGAGGGGCAGGGTTCCGCACTCCGCTCTCCCCCTCCTGCACTTTTCACCGGTGCGGGGAGGTTACTGCTCCACCTCCGCGAGTTCCTTCGAGAGATCACCGGAGAGGTCCATGCCGGTGAAATCCCCCGACTCGGGGAGCACTACCGTGAACCGGGGGGTGATATCCAGCACCACCGGCGTGTCATCCACCTCTAGATCCAGGATGTGGCCCCCCGTCATCCGGTCCGCGGAGAGGAAGTGCAGGTGGTAACCGGTCACCCCAATCCCCTTCGCGAAGGGAGGGGTGTAGAATCCCACCACCGTGCCGGTGACATTGTGCCAGAGAAAGACCGCCTGCTGGGTGGCCAGAACCTCCGGAAGGGGCTGGTAGGGCTTCTCCTGCCGGGGCTCCGACCGGGCCTTCACGGCGGGGAACGTGCCATCGATCCGGATCGCAGCAAAAAGGTTCTTCGAGGGCAGGGCGGCATCGAGGGCGGCCGTGACCTGGGTGATGTTCTTTCCCGAGATACCCGGTACTACCCTTTCGCGCTCAAAGGTGGTGACCGCGGCCAGGGGGACCATGACACCCCCTTCAACGGGATGGGCAACCCCGTCCACCCCCGCCCGGTAGCAGATGCCGTCCAGCACCACCATCTCCCCATCCAGGCCTTCGAAGGTACCCAGGCCGAAGTCGCCGTGGCGCATCAGCTCGCCAACCGGGATCACGCCGTCATAGGCCCCCCGCATCAGGGCATCAATGGGGGATACCTGGTAGAGCAGGTCCGGATCCGGGGGAATGGCCTGCGACGACGGCAGTAACTGGGGAGCGGCCAGCAGTGCCACTGCCAGGATGGCCAGGACAGCAGCGATGACAGGACAGACGGGAACCTTCACGGGACACCTCCGGCCGGCCCGAAAGAGCCGGTCCTCACACGCCCGCATGGGACCGTGCAGGAAATAATGGGTTCGGTTTCTCCCTCACGGGTACAGGGGGTCCGCGCCGCCACGCCCGGCCGCGGAGCGAGCCAGCCGGTGAAGGGCCATCACCGCCGCCACGAGAAGCGACCAGATGATCACCACCTGGAGGGCGGTGCGGTTCACGGTGAAGGGGCCCAGGAGGGCAGGATCACCCGCAGGGAAGAAGACACAGGCCAGGAACACGACCACGCTGGCGCCCGCCAGGAGGTCCCACACGGGTTCCGGCCAGGTGCCGGGGGCCGGTTCCTCGCGGGGCGGGAGGGTGATCTTCACGGCGGCGGCGGAGGCGATGAGGAGGAGGATCAGGATACCTGCAGCCACGGGGGTGAGGGCCGGGACCCGGCCCGAGAGCTGGAAGACGAGGATCACCATGGCCTGGACCGCGAGGGCAGCGCCCCAGCCGACAGGGGAGAGGAGGACCTGGCTCTCCCCGTTCCCCAGGAGCCGGCAGGCCAGGTACCGGGCAAGGAGTGTCTGGAGGGCCGCCCACCAGACCAGGGTCACGAAGAGAATGGCGAGCGGGTTCACGCCCATAACGAGGGGCGGTGTGAGGGCGAGACCGGAGACGAAAAAGACGTAGACCGTGCCGGTGAAGAAGGCCACGCCCACGAGATGCCGGTCCCGGAGCCGGAACCGGACCGAGAGGTCCTGGACCATGGCGAAGTACGCGAAATAGGCGGCTGCAAAGAGAAGAAAGAGGAGCGGCTGCGCGAGGAGATTCGAAATCCCCCGCACTGCGTATTCGAAGAGAAGGGTGAAGGCGGTGGCCAGGACGACGGATCCCCAGCGGCTCCCCGCCTGTTTCACCGTTGCCCGCAGGTCCGGACTCATTTTTCCGGGTCAACATACGCCTCCGCGTGTTACATACTTTGCCTTCCCGTCGCAGGACAGCCGCGGTGCCCTCTCCGGCATTCACGACGGTTTCCGGAGCTCCGGGGTGATCCATACCCTTTTCCCGACAGCAGCCGCACCCTACCGGGGATCCCCGGTGCACTACCATCTCCTCCTCACCGATCACTGCAACCTCTGCTGCACCTACTGCCGCGGGAAAGCCTTCCTCCCCGGTGAGATTCCGGCCGGTCCGGACCTGGACCTGGACTGGAACCTTCCTGCGGAGCTGGATTTGGATCTCGGCAGGCTGTACGCGTTCCTGGCCCGGGACCCCTCTCCGGTCCTCACCTTCTACGGCGGCGAGCCGCTGCTGCGGACCGACCTGATCCGGGAGATCATGGCCCACGCGCCGGTGGAGCGGTACATGATCCAGACGAACGGCCTCCTGCTGGACCGGGTGGACCCGGACATCCTGCTCCGGTTCTCCACCATTCTCGTCTCCCTGGACGGCCCCCGGGACCTGACGGACCGGTACCGGGGCAGCGGCACCTACGATGCCGTGATGCGGGGGCTCCGCCGCCTTCAATCCCTGGGGTTCCGGGGAGAGGTGATCGCCAGGATGACGGTGGCGGAAGCGACCGATATCGAGGAGGCGGTCCTCCACCTGGCCGGGTGCCTGGCCCACCCCTTCACCTCCCTCCACTGGCAGCTGGATGCCAACTTCTCGGAAGATTACCGGGAGAGGGACTTTGCCCGCTGGGCAGAGACCTCCTATATCCCCGGCATCCGGCGGCTCGTTTCCCGGTGGGTTGAGGAGATGGGGGAGCACGGGGGGGTGCCCCGGTGGTACCCCTTCCTGGACACCACCGAGGACCTGCTCCACAAGCGTCCCAGCCCCCTCCGCTGCGGATCCGGCCATGCCAACTACAGCATCCTCACCGACGGATCCCTCTCCCCCTGCCCCATCATGGCCGGGATGAAAGCCCACTACGTGGGGCATATCGCGACCAGTGACCCGATGCGCCTCCCGCAGATCCCCGTCGGCGGGGAGTGCACCGGATGTCACCTCCTCCCCTTCTGCGGGGGGAGATGCCTGTATGCCTCGATCCTCAGGCCGTGGCCGGCGGAGGCGCGGAGGACCGTCTGTGCCACCGTCCAGGGCCTCCACGACGCACTGGCAGGAGTGCTCCCGGCGATCCGGGGCCACATCGCCGCGGGCAGGATCCGTGTGGAGGACTTTGCCCATGAGAAGTACAACGGCTGCGAGATCATCCCGTAGCTCAGGTTCCGGTCCGGAAATTCCCGTATCCTGAACCGCGAGGTTTATCTCCCCCTGCTGACGAGAAGGGAGCATGGATCTCCCCGCGCACCTGCAGGCCCTGGAACAGGAAGTGGGCAGGCTTTCCCCTGTCCAGAAGATCCTCCTCTCCACCGACGGGTCGGTGACCCAGATGCTGGAGGTGATCACCGGGTCCTCCGTCCGCCTGGATACCCATTCCCAGCATGTGGAGCCCGCCGATGCAGAGACGGCGGGCGTGCTGCAGTGCCGGGAAGGGGAGGACGTGAACCACCGGGTGGTGACGATCCGCCGCGAGCCTTCGGGCGAGGTGCTCCTCACCGCGGTCTCCCATGCCCTCGTGGCCCGGCTCCCCCCGGAGTTCCGGGAGGACCTGATGCGGGCCGACATACCCATCGGGAAGATCCTGCTGCGTCACCGGATCGAAGCCCGCCGCGAGATCCGGGAGATCGGGGCAACGCCCGCCGACCCGGGGACCGCGGGGATCCTGGGGATCCTGCGGGGGGAGCCGGTTCTCTCCCGGCGCTACGAGATCATCCACGGGGGCATCCCCCTCCTCTCCATCCGGGAGGCGTTCCCGTACCACGCGTTCCTGGACGAACGGCGGGTGATCATCGATGCCCCCTCCCGGATCCACCTGACCCTCATCGACCTGCACGGAGGCCTGGGGCGGGTGGACGGGTCCGTGGGCCTGGCCCTGGAAGAGCCCCGCCTGCTCCTGGAGGCGTCCCTCTCATCCCGATGCCGGGTTCAGGGAGGGGAGACGTGGGCCGGGGATGTGGCCTGTGAGGTGGCCACGCGCGTTCAGGAGGCAATCAGGGCCAGCGCCCCGGCCGCCTTCACGATCCGGGAGGCGGTTCCCCGTCACGTGGGGCTGGGAAGCGGTACCCAGCTCGCGCTTTCCGTCGGGCGGGCGCTCGCCGCCCTCCACGGCAGGGAGGTCGCGGTCCGGGACCTGGCCCGGATGGCGGGCAGGGGAGGGACCTCCGGGATCGGCACCGCCGCGTTCGAGCACGGGGGGTTCCTGGTGGACGGGGGCCACTCCTTCGGGCCGGGGCGGGAGAAGCAGGACTTCCGGCCCTCCTCGGCATCCGCGGGGGTTCCGCCTGCCCCGGTGATCGCCCGCCACCACTTCCCACTGGACTGGAAGGTCATCCTGGCCGTCCCCCGCACCGCCCCGGGGGCCAGCGGGAGCCGGGAGCGGGAGATCTTCCGCACCCACTGCCCGGTGGACCCTGGCGAAGTGCAGGCTGTCTGCCGGGAGGTGCTCGTGCGGATGCTCCCGGGCATCGCGGAACGGGACCTGGACCTCTTCGGTGCGTCGGTGAACCGGATCCAGGAGCTGGGATTCAAGCGGGTGGAGGTCAGCCTCCAGAACCCGGCCATCCGGGACCTGCTTTCGGCCATGAGGGCGGCGGGCGCCGCCTGTGCCGGCCTCTCCTCCTTTGGCCCGGCGGTCTATGCCATCGCCGACACCAATGCACGGGAGGTGGAGCAGGCAGCCCGCTCTGCGATGGATGGGACGGGCGGCGGATCCACCTGGATCACCCGGGCCCGGAACGAGGGGGCGAGGGTCCGGGTGGCGTGACGAGGAATCGGGAGGCCAGGCACCTTTCTCACCCGCCCCGAACCCTGAGGTGTTCTCAGATCGAGACGTGTCGGAATGAGACCATCGCATTGTACTACTGAGACGCTCTCGGGGGCTCACCGCCCCCGCCGCGTGGGCACCCCCCGTCGGTTTCATCTGAAATGTGGTCCAATCCGGGCATCACACCGAATGGTCGTCTATCCTCACGGGGGAGGGTCCGGGAGGGGGTCTCCCCCTCCCGCCGGTATGCCACCCGGATGCAGCCCCATCCGCGGGTATCATGTGATCCGGTGACGATGTGTCTTGCATTGCACTGAGGGGAGAGGGAGAGATGACACCGGTAATCGAGGCCACGGGGCTCACGAAGCGGTTCGGGGATTTTACCGCCGTGGACCATGTCTCCTTCCGCGTGGAGCCCGGCGAGGTCTTCGGCTTCCTGGGCCCCAACGGCGCCGGGAAGACCACCACCATGCGGATGATCCAGTGCGTCTCACCGAAGACAGAGGGGAGCCTGCGGGTCTTCGGCATGGAGGTGGAGGGCCGCGAGGCCGAGATAAAAAGCCAGATCGGCGTCGTGCCCCAGGAGAACAACCTGGACCCGGACTTCACGGTGTACCAGAACCTGCTGGTCTACTCACGGTACTTCGATCTCCCCCGCCCCGAGGCGGAGGCTGTCATCGAGGAACTGCTCACGTTCGTGGAGCTCACAGAGAAGCGGGATACCCCCATCGAGAAGCTCTCCGGCGGCATGAAGCGGAGGCTGATCCTGGCCCGGGCCCTGGTCAACCGGCCCCGGCTCCTGATCCTGGACGAGCCCACGGTGGGGCTGGACCCCCAGGCCCGGCACCTTATCTGGGAACGGCTCCGGGAGATCCGGAACCGGGGGAACACCATCGTCCTCACCACCCACTACCTGGAGGAGGCGGAGCGGCTCTGCGACCGGCTGGTGATCATGGACCGGGGCGGGATTCTCGTGGAAGGTCCCCCCCGCGAGCTGGTGAAGCAGCACGCGGGCACCCACGTCGTGGAGGCGGACGACACCCCGCAGGTCCGTGCGTGCCTGGACCGGCTCGGGGCCCGGTACGAACCCATGGGGGAGATCCTGCAGGCCTACACCGATACCCCCCGCGACGTGACCCGGGCGCTGGTCGGGGAGTGCCAGCTGGGGCACGTGGCAGCCCGCCCGGCAACCCTGGAGGACGTGTTCCTGCGCCTCACCGGGAGGAAGCTCCGTGAGTAATCCCCTCGGACTCCTGGCTCTCCCCAGGCTCACTCCCCGGGTCTTCCATGTCTGGCAGCGGAACCGGGACGTCTTTGTGAAGACCTACCGGGTGAACTTCCTGCCCCCCTTCCTGGAGCCCATCCTCTACCTCCTCTCCCTGGGGTTCGGGGTGGGCAGCTTCATCCCGGAGATCGCCGGGGTCTCCTACCCCGAGTTCATCGCGCCGGCACTCATCTCCATCACCATCATGAATGCCGGGTTCTTTGAGTGCACCTACGCGAGTTACGTGAGGATGTACTACCAGAAGACCTACGATGCCATCATCGCGACACCCCTCACCATCGACGAGGTGATCGTGGGGGAGATCCTCTGGGGTGCGACACGGGCGCTCATCAATACCACCATCATGCTCCCGGTGCTTTTCCTCTTCGGGGTGGTGGACCTCCCGTGGGCAATTCTCGTCATCCCCTTCGCATTCGTGGCCGGCCTCCTCTTTGCCTCCATCGGCATGTGTTTCACTGCCCTGACACCGGGGATCGACACCCTGAACCTGCCCACCTTCCTTTTCATCACCCCCATGTTCCTCTTCTCGGGCACCTTCTTCCCCCTCTCTCTCCTCCCGGCCCCGGTCCAGTACCTGGCCGTGGGGCTTCTGCCCCTCACCCACGTGGTGACGGTGATCCGATCCCTCACCCTGGGGGTCCCCGCGACGATGCTCCCGTTCTCGCTCCTCTGGCTCGCCGTGGCCACGGTCCTCCTCTTCCTCTTCTCCGTGAACCTGATGAAACGGCGCCTGGTGGTCTAGGGGAGAGAGCCGTCCTTCAGGTTACAGGCCCTTCCGTTCGTCAGAATAGTACTTCTTCAGGAACTCCCGGACCTTCTCGGACTCGATCCAGCCCTGGTCCAGCTGGTTGATGATCCCGTCGATGATCCGGGCCTGGTCCACGATCTTCTTCGCGGTCGCATCCTGGATCAGGTCCGAGAGTCCGACAATCACGGTGAGCGGGTTCCGGATGTGGTCGCCCAGGATGGCGAACTGCTCGATATTCTTCTCGATCTGCTCGAAGGCCTTCCTCTTCTGCTCCTCGTACAGCCTCCGGGCCAGGATCTCCTGCCTCAGCTGCTCGTTGGTCCGGGAGAGCTCGGCGGTCCTCGCCGAGACCAGGTCCTCCAGGTGGGAACGGTACTCCTCCAGCTCCGCTTCTGCCCTCTTCCGGTCGGTGATCTCGCGGACGATGGCCAGCGCCTCGCCCTCCCCGCTCCTCACGATCCGTACCTCGAAGTACCGGACCGCGCCCGAGACCGTGGCCTTGAACTCGAAGATGAAGGGGCGCAGGATCGTCTCCCCGGGAGCAAGCACCGGGAGCTCATCCCGGGGGGGCACTGGCGACAGGAGCTCGTAGGTCTCCGCAATATCCTCCAGCTGCCTGCCTGCCACCTCGCCGATGGCCTTCTCAGCCATCTCCGCCGCTTCCGCCGAGGAGAATCCCTCCGATATCCCCGGGTGGTTGATCTGGAACATGGTGTCGGGCATGGCATTCACCAGGGCCCGGTTCTTCTCCTCGCTCCGCTGTATCTGCAGCTGTGCCCGTTCCAGCGCCTCCAGGGTCCGGTTGATGTTCTCAGCGAGGTGCGTGAGCTCATCGTCCCCCTCACCCGGCGGGAGCCGTGCGGCCAGGTTCCGGGTCATGCCGATCTCGGCCACATCCTGGCCCAGCCGGGAGAGGGGGGAGAGGACCGACCACTCCAGGAAATAGAAGAACACTACCCCGAAGACAATCACGAGGGCCACAAAGCAGAGCACGAAGAACTGGAGGGTTGCCACGCCCTGGCTGTAGATAGTCCGGGGCATATCCGTCCGGACCACAAGGGCCGGGGCACCGTACAGGTCCCGGATCACCGTGTAACCGGCGATCGTGTTATCCGGAAGCGGCTGGATCAGGATATCGTCCGTCCCGCCCTCAGAGGTGAAGGTAGACCGGACCTCGGCAGGTACCAGACCGCTGCTGGCCGGGAGCAGCTGAAGCCGCAGGCTGGTCAGCCGGGCCATCCGCTGGATCTCGGTATCGTCCAGGTACCGGCCCACGACGAGGGTGCCCCGGACCACGCTCCGGTAGTCACCGGTGGTGATGGGAGCAGACGCCACCATCACAGGGCCATCGGAGAGCACCATGATCCCCGTGGTGCTGCTGTTGGTCTGGTTGAAGGTGCGCAGTGCCGAGTTCCCGGTGACCATGTCGGCCACGACGTCCGGCAGGGCCACTTCCACCCCCCTCTGGAGGTCAAACGCCCGGGCAGAGAAGATCTGGCCGGTGGTGTTCGCAAAGACCACGAAGCTGATCCGTCGGTTGAGCAGGGTCTCGTTCCCGAAGGTCGACTCGAGATACTTCGGATTCCGGTCCCGCATGAACGTGTACGTGTCGTCCCGCGGGGCCAGGACACGGACCAGTGTCTCGAGCTCGCTCCGGTCCTCCCGGAGGGCATTCATGAACCGGTCCATGTTCTGGGAGGTGGTCTGCTCCTCCAGTGCAACGTAGGAACCGAGTACGATCAGCTGGGTGATGGCCCAGAACGTGACCAGGATGCAGAGAAGGGATACGCCGTAGATGATCAGGGTCTTCCTGCGCAGGTCCATGGATACCCGTCGGCCGGAGATGAAGCGCGGCCGTCACTCAGAGGTACCGGGCGGGGCGAGAAATATCTTCTCCCCCCCCCCGCCGGCACCTGCCGTCGTCCGGCCGTTCCGCCCCCCCTCCGGCCGGCACCCCGGCGCAACCCTCAAATGATCCCCCGACGGATGCCTATCCATGAAGGTCCCTGTGGGTTATTTCTCCCTGTGCGGGCACGTGCACCCCCTGGCCAGGGAGGTAGCCGACGGCGCCCGGCCAGTCCCGGGCACCACCGTTGAGATGCACGCAGTGCCGGAGATCCTGCCCCCCATGGTGCGGGAGAAGCGGGTGGCCGTTATCCGGCAGGACCTCCGCTCGTGACTGCCGGGAGACGGCAGGCGGGAGGGAGGACACGACGGGTACCCGATTCGCCCCCCGAGTCCCTCCACCTCAATCTCGGCGGAGAGGAGGTCCGTGTTGCGATCCACCGGAAACCGGTGCGGACCCTCCGGCTCCGGGTGATGCCGGACAGCAGCCTCACGGTGACCTGCCCCCGCCACAGCGACGTGGAGGGGTTCCTCCGGGAGAAGGAGCGGTGGATCCGGAGGAAACGCGAGGAGATCCGGATCCTGGCCGCGTCCCCCGAAGGATCCGTCCACCGGATCCTGCTGGACGGGGAGTTCTGTACCCTGCTCCACGGGAATGCGTGCGGCAGGGC
Source organism: Methanomicrobiales archaeon (assembly GCA_028678665.1). Lineage (GTDB taxonomy): Archaea > Halobacteriota > Methanomicrobia > Methanomicrobiales > JACTUA01 > JAJRCY01. The sequence goes on from JAJRDA010000020.1 coordinate 12,490, forward strand.
CGGGGACGGAACGGTCGCCTATACCACCCCGGCCGCCCTCCATCGGTGGCTCACCGCCACCCTCCGGGGCGACCTGGCGGCACGGGTCACGGCACACGCGGACCGGATGGGGCTTCGCCCGCCGCCCCTCGCCATCCGGCGCCAGCGGAGCCGCTGGGCCAGCTGCTCCACCCGTGCCGGCCTCTCCTTCAACCTGCGCACGGCGGCCCTGCTGCCATCCCTCCGGGATTACCTGGTGGTCCATGAGCTGGTCCACCTGAAAGAGCCCAACCACTCGCCCCGGTACTGGGACCGTGTCCGGGAGTACTGGCCTCATGTCGAGGAGAGCGAGGGGGAGCTCTCCCGGTTCTGGATCCTTATCGAGAGAAACGAGATCTGGAGGGTGATCCTCTCCCGGTGAGGGCGGGCGGAGAGGTTCTTCGTTCTGAGTGGACCTCTCTGAACCCCCGACCCCGGGTTAAACCGGACGATCCTCACCGGGAGTGGATTCCGTGAGGGGGCAGAGCCCCCTCCCGTCATCATTTCCAGGAAAGAAGGAGGGATATGGAGGGCTCAGTCCTTCTTGGAGATGGTCCGCTCCAGGGCCTCGCGGACGGCCTTCTGGACTCCCTCGTCCTCGTCCTTCAGGGCCTGGATCAGGGGCTCGACCGCCCGCCCGTCGCCGATCTCTCCCAGGGCCACGGCAGCGCCCTTCTTGACGTTCCGGTCCCGGTCCCTCAGGCCCTGGATCAGGGGCTCGACCGCCCGCCGATCCCCGATGCGCCCCAGGGTCCAGCTGGCCACGTACCGGACACCGGGATCGTCGGCGGAGAGGGCCCGGATCAGGAGCTCCACCGCCGCGTCCCCGATACTGACCAGCACGTCGGCGGCGCCCATCCGGACAAAGACGCTCTCGTCCTTCAGCACGTCGATGAGTGGCGCAATAGCCCGGTCGTCGCTCACCCGTGCCAGCGCCTTTGTGGCGGTCTCCCGGAGATCCGCGTCCCGGAGCGTCTGGATCAGCGGGGAGAGGGCCCGGATGTCGCCGACCTTGCCGAGAGCTACCACCGCCTCGGTCCGGACCCCCGCGTCGTCGTCTGCGAGCATCTCCACCAGGGCATGCACGGGGTAGGGAACGCCGATCTCGCCTATGGCGATGGTGGCTTCCCGGCGCACGCCGGCCGAGTTGTCGTGGAGGGCTTTCATCAGCGGCTCCACGGCCCGCACGTCCCGGAACCTGCCCAGCACCCGGGCAGCATGGCGCCGAACCTCCTCTGCGGAATCCGGGAGAGCCTGCATCAGGGGTTCGATGGACGGCTCCCCGATCTCGAAGAGGACATCCTCCGCCTCCGCCTGGACCGCTTCCGTCTCCTTCTTCAGGGTCTCAATGAGGGGGGATACCGCCGCCTCCCCCACCATGACGAGCACCCAGCGGGCCGATTCCCGGATCCGGCCGTCGCTGTCCTTCAGGGCCTGGATCAGCGGTTTGATCGCCGGTTTCCCGATCCCGATAAGGGACTTCGCTTCCTCCTTCCCGAGGACAGCCTCCGGTGACTTGAGGAGGGCGAGGATCGCCTCCACCGCCCTCCCGTCCCCGATCCGGCCCAGGGCATCGGCCCCGTAGGACCGGACCCAGCCGTCACTCCCGGCGACGGCGGTGAGGAGCGCAGGCACCGCACTCTTCTCCCCGATCTTCCCCAGCGCCTCGATGGCCCGGCAGCGGAGGAAGGGGTCCTCGGCGGAGGTGGCATCGATCAGGTGGGAGACGGCGGAGGGGGACCGGATCCGGCCCAGCAGCTCTGCCGCCTTGCGCTTCACGAACCGGTCCGGGTCCCGGAGCGCCCCCGCCAGGGCCTCCACGGCGTCCTCCCCCAGCTGCTCCAGCTCGTCCCAGGAACCGCTGGAGAGGAGGAAGTAGGCCCGCTCCTCGTCGGAGAGCGGGCTCCACCCAAAGGATTTCAGGATCCGGACGATCTCCTTCTGGCCGGCCCACGGGACCTTCCGCAGCACCTCGGCGAGGGCCGGGACCGCCCGCTCGTCGCCGATCTTCTCCAGCGTTGCCGCTACCTGCCGCTGGACCTCCCAGTCCCCCTCCTCCAGCGCGGCGATCAGGGGCTCGACCGCGGGGCCCTTGATGGTGACGAGGATCCGCTGGACCTCCTTCCGTATTTCCCAGTCCTCGTCGGAGAAGCCCCGGATCAGGGCCTCCACCGCCCGCCCCTTCATGCCGGCGAGCGTGTGGGCTGCCCTCTCCCTCACGTCGCTGTATTCGCTCCTCAGCGCCTGGATCAGGGAGTCGAGCGCTGCTTCGCCGATGGTCCCGAGGGCGATGGTGGCATAGCACCGCACGTAGGTATCGTCATCCGAGAGCGCGTCGATCAGCGGTTCCAGGGCCCGGTCGTCCCCCAGTTTTCCCAGGGCCCGGGCGGCCTCGCCCCGCACATCCTCGTCCCGGTCCCGGAGGGCGGCCACCAGGGCATAGAGGGCACGGGGATCCCCGATCTCCCCCATGGCACGGGCGGCGGCACCCCTCACCCGGCCGTTCTCGTCCTTCAGCGCCCGGATCAGGTGGTCCACCGCCATGGGGTCCCCAATCCTCCCGAGAGCCTCGGCGGCCTCGGTCCTGACCAGCTTGTGCCGGTCGCCCAGCGCTTTTATCAGCGGGTCCACCGCTTTCGGGTCCCGGAGCTCCCCCAGCGCCCGGGCGGCCTGGGACCTGCCTGCCTCGTCCTTGTCCCCCAGGCTGCGAATCAGGGAGTCCACCGCTTTCGGGTCCCTCATCCCCGCCGCCCCCCGTGTGACCGGCGGTCTCATGCCCTTCGTATCCTGCTTCACCGGCTCCTGCGCCCGCCTCTCCTGTTTCTTCTTCACCATAACGAGTCCTCTTCATCTCCCCGAGGGAGTCTCATACACACGAACTTCCAGGAATTCGTCTCCCGCCCGGCGAGATCCTGCCGGGAGAAGACTGTGCTTCCTGCTCTTCCCATTGGCCGGGGACCCCAATTAAAGTTATCTTCCGAAAGGAGAGAAAAATTGAGTATTTAAGAATATAAAACAATATTTAGTTATATCAAAAGTTATTTCTTAGTTTCTAATGGACTTCATCAATATCAAATGAGATCTGATGATATCCCATTAAGTAGGATGAGGGGTCAGGGTACCGGTGGAGATGAAGCCGGAAGAGGAGTTTGACCTGGCCGAGCCGCTCTTCACCATTCCCGAGGTGGCGGAGAAGCTGAAGGTCTCGACCCACACGGTCCGTTCCTGGATCCAGAAGCGCTGGCTGCGGATCATCAAGGTAGGTCGCGGGGTCAGGATCCCTGCCTCTGCCATCAGCGAGTTTGTTGAACGGTCGATGCGGTACCAGGGGTAAGCCGGATGCCGCGAGAGCACCCGTCCCCGCCGCGGAACGTGCCCTCCCCGGTGCACCCGGGGCCTGATCCGATGATGCGTCAAAGAAGGGTCGCCATGGGGGGAACTGCCCCATGAACCTTGCTCCCCTCCGGGAAACCCTGCGGGATCTCTTCGCCGATCTCCGTACCGTGACGGAGCCCCCGGAGCCCATCGCCGTCATGGCCTCCTGGCGGGACCTGGGGTTCTTCACCCGGTGCATCCGGCCCATGTGGCCATGGGTCGCCGCGGGGCTTGTCCTTACCCTGCTCCTCTCCGGGATCCGGGCCCTCCTCCCCCTCACCTCCAAGATCTTCTTTGACTACATCCTGCTCGGGCTGGACCCTGCCGAGGTGGGGATCTTCTCTGCCTGGTACCTGCAGCCGCTGATCTCCCTCATCGAGCCCGCCTTCTCGTCGGTCATCTCCCTCGTGATCCTCATCATCATCGCCGGGGGCATCACCGCCGTTCTGGAGCTGGCCCAGTCCTTCCTCACCATGCGGTTCAACCAGGAGGTCACCTACCGGCTCCAGACCGCCCTCTTCACCCACGTCCTCCGGTTCCCGGTCTCCTACTTCAAGAACACCCAGGTGGGGTACCTGGAGTCCCGCCTTTTCGGGGATGTCGGTGCCCTCCCGGGGCTCATCTCCCAGCTGATCTCCCTCATCACGACGACGTTCTTCCTCTTCTTCTCCCTCTCCATTGTCCTTGCCATCTCGATTCCCCTGACCCTCATCGCCGTTTCGGTGATCCCGGTGCTCCTCCTGATCAACTGGTTCTTTACCACCCGGCTCCGCTCCCTCACCTACACCACCATGGAGTCCTCGTCCCACCTCTCCGGCGATATCCAGGAGGTGCTCAGCGGGATCGAGGTGGTGAAGGTCCATGCTGCCGAGGACCGGGAGATGGACCGGATCACGGACCGGCTCCGCCGCCTGATCCGGCTCAGCATCCGGGGCATGGTCATCTCCTCCACGGCCGGCTACCTCTCCCGGGCGGTCCGGGCCATCCCCACCTTCCTCATCATGATCCTGGGGGCGAACGAGATTCTCGCGGGCCGGCTCACCATCGGGGACTACGTCGCCTTCACCACCTACGTGGCCATGATGACCGGCTCCCTCTCCGCCCTCCTCTTTGCCCCCCTGAACCTGCAGGGGATCCTGGTTCCCCTCGGCCGGATGCTGGAGCTCTTCCACACCCTGCCCGAGTACGGGAAGGGCGAAGCCGCCACGGGCGGTTCCCGGCCGGACCGGGTCCGGGGCGAGATCGCGTTCCGGGACGTCTCCTTCGCCTACCGGAAGGAGGAGCCGGTGCTCTCGCATATCAACCTCACGGTGAAACCGGGAGAGGCCGTGGCCATCGCGGGCCCGAGTGGCACCGGGAAGACCACACTCGTGAACCTGGTCCTCCGGTTTTACCTCCCCGATACGGGATCCGTGCTCCTGGACGGGACCGACACCCGGACCCTGGACCCCCGCTGGCTCCGCTCCCAGATCTCGGTGGTTTCGCAGGATATCTTCCTCTGGAACTCGTCGGTGGAGGAGAACATCCGGTACGGGCGGATCACCGCCACCAGTGGCGAGGTGGAGCAGGCCGCCCGCCGGGCCGGTATCCACGACGAGATCCTGACGCTGCCGAAGGGCTACGACACGGTAATCGGGGAACGGGGGGCGACCCTCTCGGTGGGGCAGCGGCAGCGGATCTCCATCGCACGGGCTTTCCTCCGGGACGCACCGATCCTGATCCTGGACGAGTTCACGTCAGCCCTGGATGCTGAAACCGAGCGGACAGTCCGGGCCTCACTTAGGGATCTGAGGAAGGGGAAGACCACTCTCGTGGTATCACACCACCCCCAGGTGCTGGCCGACGCCGACCGGGTCATCCTTCTTGAGAAGGGGCGGATCACGGCGGATGGACCTTACCGGGACCTGGCAGGGAAGGGTCCGATCCTGGGACCATCCCCGGAGAGGGGAGAGTGAGGGCCGGTTCTCCACAGCGGCATGAAATCTCCGGCCCCACTATCAGATCACGGGAACAGGAGGACCCGGTTTCATCAGCTGGGCGGGTTGCAGAGATCGTATGTCAAGCAGTATTCACCGCAGGGGTCGGAGCCGGTTATGCAGGCCCCAAAACTCACCGTGGTCCCGTTTCCGCAGGTGGGCCAGTTCGAGCCGCTGCTTCCTGTGCAGCAGACCGTGAGGCCACACATATTCCCGATTGTATTGCCGGACGTGCAATTGCAGCTGGCACTTGGGCCGTTCACGCACCCCTTGGTAGGGCATCCATCGGCGGTGCACCCGGTTTTGCAGGTGGTTGCAGCCGTCCAGCCGGAACTGCAGGTGGCTGTCGTGGCCTGAGGGCCATCATAGCAGGTGAAGCCGATACCAACAGGTAACTGGCCGTTATGTCCAAAATGTACCAATACGGGAGGTTCGTACCGGTACGGTGCAGGCATAAATTAAAAATTTGACCGTGAAACTGAAATATCTATGGGGTTACGCTTACGGAACAACACTCTCCCCAGCGGGGGGATCCGGAAGTGGGGAGC
>JAJRDA010000021.1 GCA_028678665.1 Methanomicrobiales archaeon
ATGACCCCTCCCGCCCAAGGCTCTCTCATGATGCCCTGGCCGGCACCGCTTCCCGCACCCCAGGTGCGCACCGTCCAGGAGATGCGGGGGGTGCTCGCCGACCCGGACTGCCCCTGCAGTGACCCGCTCTACTTCATGTACCGGGACCTGTCCCTGTCAGAGGCGGATGCTGCCTGGCTCCGGGAGGAGCGGCTCCGGTACGACATGACGGTCATCCCCGCCCGTGTCCTCTGCGGCGAGTTCGTAAAGACCAAGGGGCACTTCCACCCGGAGAATCCCCGGGGGATCCGGTACCCCGAGATCTACGAGGTGCTCGGGGGGGCCGCCTGCTTCCTCCTCCAGGATCCGGATCCGTCGGACGTGGTGGCGATCCTCGCCCGGGCCGGAGAGAAGGTGGTGGTGCCGCCCGGCTACGGGCATGTCACCCTCAACATGGCCCGGGTAACCCTCACCATGGTGAACATCGTCTCCACCGCGTTTGAGAGCGTCTACGGTGATTACGAGGAGCGGCAGGGGGCTGCCTACTACGCATTCACCGGCCGGGGGTTCGTGCCGAATCCCCGGTACGGGCACCTGCCCCCGGTCCGAATCCTCAGGGCCCGGGACCTCACCTTCCTCCGGGGCCTCCCCCCCGAACCCCTGTACCGGTGGATCGGGAACCCCGGTGCGCTGGGCTTTTTGAACCGTCCCGAGGAGTACCCCGGTCTCCTCAGCCTTCCCTGACCGGGGAGGGGACCGGCAGGCGCTTGTGCTCCGTGCGGTGCATGAGCGCGAGCACCTTCTTCTCAATGTCGGTCCGGGCTGTCCACCCGTGGGCCTCCAGGGATGCGAAGGCCGCATCGATCTCGGCGTAGGTGAGGCCGATCTCTCCTTCGTCGCTCTGGCCCGCCCAGAGGCCGGCGGAGGGCACCTTGTTCCGGATCCTGTCGGGGATGCCCAGTGCGGCTGCCAGCCGGTACACCTCCTCCTTGTACAGGTGCAGGATGGGCTGCAGGTCCGCGGCGGCATCGCCGTACTTGGTGAAGTAGCCCAGCAGGTACTCGCTCCGGTTGGAGGTGCCACAGACCAGCCGGTGCTCCCGGTTGGCCGTCCGGTACAGGGTGGTCATGCGGATGCGGGCAGCCAGGTTCCCCCGGACGTACGGGGTGTCCTGCGGGCCCGGCTGCGGTACGAAGGCCCGGAGCACCGGCTCGATCTCCTCGGTCCGCGACGGGACAGAGAGGGTCCTGCAGAGGTCCCGGGCATCCTTCATGTCCTCCCCCCGCGTCACCGCCGACGGCAGGAGCAGGCCCAGCACCCGGGCCGGGCCGGCGGCCCGGGCACAGAGGGCCAGGGAGACCGCCGAATCCACCCCCCCGCTGACGCCCACGACGAGGCCCTCTGCGCCGCTCTCCTCCAGTACCTCCCGGATCATATCGGCGATACGGCCGATCTCCCGGTCCTCCCACGTGCCCCTCTCTTCCATGGTCCTTCCTCAGATCAGGTGGATCAGCTTCCTGAGATGCTCGGTATCCCCCATGGCGATCACCGCGTCCCCCTCCTCGATCTCGACATCCGGGGCCGGGCGGATCGCGGACCGGGACGGCCCCTCGATTCCCAGCACCCGCACCCCTGACCGCCGCTCCACCCATCCCACGGTGGCAGGGGCGTGTTTCATCAGGTGACGGGTCACCACCTTCTGCCCGCTGGGAAGGTCAAGGAGCACCCGTACCGTGTCGGACAGCACGGTGCCGGCCAGCACCTGCCCCCCGATGGTGGGCAGGAGCGCGACGTAATCGGCACCGGCCCGGTACAGGCGGTCCACCGACCCGGGCTCGTTCGCCCGCACCAGGATCTTGGCATCCGGGTTCAGGTTCCGTGCGAGGAGCGTGGTGAAGATGTTCAGGCTGTCATCGTTCAGGGCCACGATCACGTACCGTGCCTCCTCCACCCTCGCCTCCCGGAGCACCATCTCGTCCTCGGCTTTCCCCACGATCTGGTTCATCATATACTGCCGCTCGTCCACGACGACACAGGTGACACCGGCCATCTGGAGCTCGTGGTAGGCAGCCCGGCCCACGTCCCCGAACCCGGCGATGATGGCGAGGGCCTCCCCCCCGTGCGGTGAGGCGAACTCCTGCTGCAGCATCCCGGCCACCGATCCGGCCGTTCCCAGCACGAAGAGCATGGTGGAGGCATCCACCGTGTCCTCCCCCCGGGGATGGGCTACGAACTCCCCGGCTTTCCAGAAGAAGAGGACGTCCACGCCATACCGCTCGAGAAGGGCCAGCTCCGCCAGGCTCTTTCCCACCGCGCGGGACTCTTTGGGGATGGGTATCTTCAGGAGCTTGAGGGCCTTCCCGTCCCCCTCCCTGTCCTCCATCTTCATATGGTCCAGGCTGATGGCTTCGAAGATCGTGTCCACCTCGGGGCGCATCACCGCGTGGCGGGCCAGGATCTTGCCCGTGGAGTTCTTCGGCGAAAGGACGTACTCGGCCCCCGCGTACCGCAGGAAGGGATCGAAGGCCAGGTCGTCCACTACCGCGATGATGGTGCTGCGCGTGAGCCCGCGGAGCCCCAGGATGATATTGGCAGCCCGCCGCTCCCGGCTGCTCACGATGATCGTGTGGGCGTCCTTCACGCAGGCGTGCTCCCAGGTGGCAGGGGAGCCGGCGGGCCCCCAGATCACGCGGACCCGGGGGGAGAACTCCTGGTGGATGGCCATTGCCCGGGCCTCGTCCTCCTCAACCACGACAATCGGGATATCGGCGATCGCCATGCTCTCGATGAGGGCCCGGGCGGTGGCGCCGAAGCCGGCGATCACCAGGTGACCCTTCACCGGCCGGGGGAGGGTGGTGGGGGGCGAGGTATGGATCATCTGCACGATGAACGGCTGGAGGATCAGCGGGATGAACATGAAGATCATGAAGATGCCGGTCAGGATCATGAAGACCGTAAGGAGAATCGTGAGCTGGTTCTCGAACGGCAGGAGATACCCGAACCCGACGGTGGTGATCGTTTCCAGCACAAAGAAGAGGGACTCGAGCCAGCTGATGGGCTTCCCCTCCAGGATGGGGTAGAAGTGGTGGAATATGGCCGTATAGACGGCGATGGCCACGCCGAAGGCCAGGAGGAGGACCGCCGGCGTCCACACCACCGACCGGAGGACGGATTTGGGGGTGAACCGCCTCCTATCCATTCCCCCCCACCCCCTTCCCTCCCCGGGCGGCCCGGTCCCCGGGGCCCTCCTCCACCGGTACCGCCAGAGAATCCCACAGACGGAGCAGGGCATGGGGGGCCGAGGGGTGGCGGGACGCATGGTCCGAGAGGAGCGAGGCGGCCAGGTCCTCCAGCCCGTCTCCGGCCGCACGGCAGGGGGGTTCGCCCCTCGCCACGCCGATACCCTGGCCGTACAGCCGCACCTCCTCCCCCGGGATCCGCCGGAACGGCGTGAGAGTGCGTAAGGCCGGCTGCCGGTTCACCTCCGGCGCCTCTCCCCTCAGCACCCGCGCCAGTACCTGCCCTGCCAGGTCATCCAGGCACTCCCCATACGCGAGCACGGTGGCACCTGCCCGCCATGCGGTGTCCGCCAGTACCTCCCGGGGCTGTGCCGGGGAGAGGGTGCATCCGCCCGCCGGTTCCTGATCCCCCGGGGCATCGCCGGCCGGGGATCCCGCGCCACCGCCCTCCCGAACAGGGAGCCACTCCATGCCCGGGGAACGGGCTGCCGTTTCTGCGGCGGGACGCCGGGAGGATCCCCCGCGGCCCCCCTCCACGGCCAGGAGCGACAGGTCACGGCGGCCGGCAAAGGTCCGGCACAGGAAGTGTGCGAGCGTGAGGCTCTCCGGGCTCCCCGACAGCACGACCGCGATACGGTCCCCGGGGCGGATCCCCCCCTCTGCCCGGATCTCCTTCCGGGCCCTGGCCTCCACGTCATCCCTCAGGTGGCCGGCACAGAGGGCCAGGCCCGAATAGCGCTGGAAAAAGACGGCCTCCCTCCGGCACCGGCTGCACCGCATGGGTATCTGATCACTCTTTTATCGGTGTCGGACATAAATTGTGGTGAAGCCATGCCCATCTCCGCAGAGACCATCCGGACCCTGCACCCCTCCGATCTCCGGGTACTCCTGGCCCTGGAACGACTGATGAAGCGGTACCGGTGGGTGCCGCGGGAGGACCTGAAGGGAGAGGCCGGCTTCTCCGATTCAGAGACCATGTACCGGCTGGGACGGCTGATGGAACGGGGCATGGTCCGGTTCGAGAAGGTCCCGTACGACGGCTACTCCCTGATCTTCAACGGGTACGATACTCTCGCCCTCCATGCCGTTTCGGAGAAGGGTGCGGTGACGGCGCTCGGCGAGTTCGTGGGGGTGGGAAAGGAATCGGTGGTGTACCGGGGCCTGGGCCTCTCGGAGGTGGCGCTGAAGTTCCACCGGGTGGGCCAGCGCTCCTTCCAGTCGGCCCGGGTCAAACGCGGGTACCTCCCGCAGGAGGGGCACATCCCCTGGATCTTTGCCTCCGCCCATTCCGCGCGGCAGGAGTATGCAGCCCTCACCCTGCTCCATCCCGCGGTTCCGGTGCCCATCCCCGTCGTGCGGAACCGGAACCTCGTCGTGATGGGCTGGGTGGAGGGCGCGACGTTGAACCGCTGCACGGTCGGGGAGCCCGCGGTCGTGCTGGACCGGATCCTGGGGCACGTGGCCGCTGCCTACCGGTGCGGGGCGATCCACGGCGACCTCTCGGAGTTCAACATCATGGTGGACGGGGACCGAGTGACCCTCATCGACTGGCCCCAGTGGGTGGAGACCTCCCACCCGAACGCGGAGGAGATCCTCCGGAAGGACCTCGTAAACCTCCTCGCGTACTTTGCCCGGAAGTATGCCCTGCAGTATCCCGTCGGGCAGGCGATGGCGGAGGTGACCGGGTGAGGGTCTTTGGCATCGATGTGGTGAAGGGATCCGTGCGGTCCCGGTCCCGCCGGCCGGTCTACGCGCTCGTCCGGATGGAGGACGGCGAGATCCTGGGCGAGCAGGAGGTGACCCGGTTCCGGCTCCTCAAGGAGCTGGCCGCCGAAAAGCCCGAGATCCTGGCCGTCGACAGCCTGCAGGAGATAGCCCGGGACCAGCAGGAACTCTACGTGTTCCTGCAGGCCCTCCCCACCGGCACCCGGCTGGTGCAGGTCACGGGCGGGGAGCGGCCCGAGACCCTGGGGAAGGTGGCGGCCCGGTACAACATCTCCTTCGACCGGTTCGATCCCTCTGACGAAGCCCGCACCATCGCCCGGATCGCGTCCCTCGGGGGGGGAGCAGAGGTGGTGGCCTTCGAGAATGCGAGCGACGTGGTGGTATCCCGCCACCGGTCCATCGGGAAGGGGGGCTGGAGCCAGAACCGGTATACCCGGAAGATCCATGGGGCGGTCCTTGCCCATGCCCGGGAGATTGAAGCCCTTCTCGCCTCGGCCAGCCTGCGGTTCGAGAAGAAGGAGTCCCGGGCCTTCGGCGGCGCGAGCCGGGTCGTCTTCCAGGTCTTTGCACCCCGGGAACTGGTGCCCATCCACAGCCGCCGGGGCACGGACGTGCAGGTGAGGGTCAGCGGGAGAAGGGCGGACCGGATCCGGTTCCGGCCCCTGGGGGGAGGCTCCCGGTACCTGGTGGTGGGGATCGACCCGGGGACCACCACCGCCATCGCGGCCCTGGACCTGGACGGGAAGGTGGTGCACCTCTCCAGCTCCCGCCAGCGGCCCATGTCCGAGGTGATCGAGGCCCTCTACCGGACGGGAAAGCCACTCGTCATTGCCTCGGACGTGAGGGAGATGCCCTTCTCCGTGGAACGGATCAGGAGAGCGTTCTCCGCCGTGGGCTATACGCCGCGGGAGGACCGGACCGGGGAAGAGAAGGGGGAGCTGGTGGCCGGGTACCAGTACGGGAACATCCACGAGAGGGACGCCCTCGCCGCTGCCATCGACGCGTTCCGTTACTACCGCAACCGGCTCCAGAATGCCCTCCGGCGGGTGCCGCCGGGCGTGGACCTGGACCGGGTCCGGGCAGGGATCATCCGGGGCCAGTCCCTGGACCAGGTGCTGGGTGGCATGAAGCCCGCGAAGCCGGAGAAAGTGGAGACCGTGGCCGAACCGGTGGCGGAGGTCCGGAAGGATGAGCGGGTGATGGTGCTGGACGGCACGGTGAAGCGGCTCAAGGGCTACGTGGCCGAGCTGGAGGCGGAGGTGAAGGAGAAGGATCGGGCGATGGACCGGCTCCGTGAGCGGCTGGGCCACATGCAGGCGGCGTGGAGGCAGCAGCTGCGGCGGGATGCCGAGATCGCCCGGCGGGATGCTATGATCCAGGACCTCCGGCGCCGGCTGCGGAAGGAGGAGCGCGGGAACCGGGCGATGCGCCGCCGGATCGAACGGATCCGCAGGCCCCCGGCACCTGCCGAAGGGGAGGCCGGTGTCCCGGTGAAGGTGCTGGACAGCCTGACCCGCGACGCCGTGCAGCGGCTCGAGAGCGAACAGGGTATCGCCGAGGGGGACCTGCTCTTCGTGGCAAAAACCGCAGGGTGGGGCCGGAGCGTGATCCGGGACCTGGCCGAACGGGGTGTCCGTGCCCTCATCGCGGCCACCGGCTCCCCGCAGGATCCTGATCCCCAGCTGCGGGAGACCTGCCGGGAACAGCCGCTCCCCCTCCTTCCGGAAGGGAAGGTGGGCATCCGCCTGAAGGGAAAGGCCGGGAGCGTGGATCCCGGGGCCCTCGGGGAGGCGCTCCGCCAGTGGGACGAGGACCAGAAGGAACGGGAAAGGGAGCAGAAGAAGGCTATGGTGGAGTACATCTTCCGGGAATACCGGACCGAGCGGGAGAAGGAGGTGAGGAAGGGTGGATGACCGTGCACTCCTCTCCGAAATCCTGGACCTGGTGGACCGGGAGCAGGCAGGCGACGACTGCGCCGTGCTCCCCTGCGGGGACCGGCTGCTCGTCGTGACCACGGACATGGTCCACGAGGCCACCGACTTTCCCCCCGGTATGACGGAGTGGCAGAAGGGCTGGATGGCAGCGGCCGTCACCGTCTCGGACATCGCCGCCATGGGTGCGTCCCCGGTGGCACTCCTGATCGCGGCGGGGCTGGACCGGCCGGAAAGGCTCCGCCCCCTGATGGAGGGTGCCGCCGCGTGCTCGCGGAGGTACGGGGCAGCCATCGTGGGCGGGGACATCGACCGGCACCGGGAGCTGACCGTGGTTACCACCGGTCTCGGGACCGTGGAACCGGGGAGGATCGTGCGACGGCGGGGATCCCGGCCCGGGGACCTGGTCGGGCTCACCGGCGTGCCCGGCCGTGCCCAGGCAGCGCTGGAAGGATACCCGGCGTTCCGGGAGCACCTCCTGGAGCCGCAGCCACGGGTGGAGGAAGGAATGGCCCTGGGAAGGGCAGGGGCCACCGCCATGATGGATACCAGCGACGGCCTGGCCCTCTCCCTCCACGACCTGCAGGCGGTGAACGACTGTGGATACGCCATCACCTCTGACCTCCTCCCCCTCCCCGCGGGGGTGCCGGAGGCACAGGCCCGGTCCTTTGCCCTCTTCGGTGGCGGGGACTACGACCTCCTCTTCACGATCCCGGAGGCCCGCCTCCCCGTGCCCGGGGTGGAGGGCCGGATCATCGGCCGGGTGGTGCAGGAGCCGGGGGTGCTCCTGGACGGAGAGCCCCTCCCGGCCCGGGGCTATGCCCACGTGTGGGAGAAGTAGGAGGCAGGTGCCGGATCGCCGGGGCATCATCTGCCGGGTCTTCCCCGGTTTCATATCCCGCCTATCCCACACCCACCCGGGTAACGAGATCAGCTTGATCCGGACCGATATCCGGGTCAAAAATTAACCACAATTCCTGTCCGTATCCAAAAATGTTTTATAATATACGTCAATATCGCAATCGTAGTGAAATATTGGCAACGAACAAATGACAACTTTTATATATTATTTATGGGCCATTGTAAATCATCGCAGACTGACGGTACCGTCCCCCGGGCCCCTCATGCGGGATGGGGGAGAAGGAGGTACCCGCCGAGGTTGCTCGTTATGTTCCGGAAGACCATCGTTGTGCTCCTGCTCGCAGCCCTGCTGCTGGCATCCGTGGCGCCCGTGGCGGCGGTAGCAACGACCGCCACCGTCGCCTCGGACGCCGGTGCGACAGATGCCAGTGCGACCGTGCAGGCAGGAGCCTCACCACGGGAGAACGGCCTGAAGAGGCTGGCCGTTGCTTCGGAAAGTTCAGAATATCAGAGATACCGTGAAGAGAAGCAGAGAGGCCAGGTCAGGACCACCACCGCTGGCGGGAGGAGCCTGGGCTACATCCCGTCGCCGGTCTCCCTCTCCCACCTGACGGGGGCGCAGGTCCCCCGGCGGGCCCTCGTCGCCGCCTCGCAGGGCATGGCTGCGGAGGGCGGGATAGAGGAGAGCATCCCCGGCGGGGACGTGGTGAGCCTCCCGGCCAGCTACGACCTGAGGACGCTGGGGAAGCTGACGCCGGTCAAAAACCAGGGAGCCTGCGGGAGCTGCTGGGCCTTTGCCACGTACGGGTCCCTGGAGTCGACCCTTCTCACGGCTGAGACATGGGACTTCTCGGAGAACAACCTGAAGAACAGGCACGGGTATGTCGGGACCCACTGCGCGGGTGGCAACGCCTACATGTCCACCGCCTACCTGGCCCGGTACGCGGGACCCGTCTCTGAAGCCGACGATCCCTACAATGCCGTCTCCTCCTATTCCCCCTCCGGCCTCACCGCCCGGAAGCACGTGCAGGACGTGCTCTACCTCCCGGACCGGTCCGGGCCCCTGGACAACGATAACATCAAGAACGCCATCCAGGTCTACGGCGGTATCTATTCGCTGATCTACTGGACCGACGCGGCCTATCAAACGGCCACCAGTTCCTTCTACTACAGCGGGGAGGAGAATATCAATCATGCCATCACCATCGTGGGCTGGGACGACACCTACGACCGGAGCAGGTTCCGCACGTCGGCGCCCGGGAACGGAGCCTTCATCGTACGGAACAGCTGGAGCACCTCCTTCGGCGACGGGGGGTACTTCTACGTCTCCTATTACGACGCAGAGATCGGGCACGGCAACGTGGTCTTCACTGGCGAATCCACCCAGAATTTCCAGAACATCTACCAGTATGACACGCTGGGCTGGCTCTCCAGTGCTGGGTTTGGCGGTGACACGGGCTACTTTGCCAATGTCTTCACGGCTTCCGGGGCAGAACAGATCACTGGCGCCTCCTTCTACACGGCATCCCCTCACTCTGAGTACCAGGTGTCCGTGTACACGAATCCCAGCGGTGGTCCCCTGAGTGCTCCCGGACCCCTCTCCACAAAGACCGGGACCATCGCCATCCCCGGCTACCACACGGTCCTCCTGGAGACACCGGTGGCGGTGACGGCCGGCCAGAAATTCTCCGTCGTGGTCCGTCTCCGGACGCCGGGATTCAACTACCCGATCCCGCTGGAATCCCCCGTTACCGGCTATGCCACCAACGTGAACGCCGCTGCCGGCCAGAGCTACATCAGCCAGAACGGCGTATCCTGGTCTGACACGACTGCCAGCTGGAAGACCACCAACGTCTGCCTGAAGGCTTTCGCAGGCTCCGGAGGCTCCCCCAGTCCGGCACCGGTGCTCAGCAGCATCTCGCCGTCCACGGCAACGGCGGGGGGATCCGCCTTCACCCTGACGGCCTCTGGCAGCAGCTTTGTCCCCGGCTCGGTGATCCGCTGGAATGGCGTGGACCGGACCACCACCTACGTCTCAGCCACCCAGCTCTCCGCTGCTATCCCGGCAGCAGATATCGCGACGGCCGGCTCCGCCGCCGTGACAGTGTACACCCCGGCACCGGGCGGCGGCACCTCGTCCCCGCAGACCTTTACCGTCACCCCGGCTGCCAGCCCCCTCCCCGTGCTCAGCAGCATCTCGCCGTCCACGGCAACGGCCGGGGGAGCTGCCTTTACCCTCACCGTGACGGGCAGCAGCTTCACCTCCCAATCGAAGGTCCGCTGGAACGGTGCTGACCGCACCACCACCTACGTCTCGGCCACCCAGCTGACCACCGCGATCCCTGCAGCGGATATCGCGACGGCCGGCACCGCCAGCGTGACGGTGTATACCCCGGCGCCGGGCGGCGGCACCTCGTCTGCCCGGGAGTTCACCATCTCATCGGCGCCCTTCGGCGGCCTAATCGTGACGACAGAGACTGCGACCACCTATACCTACCTGAGCTACTCAAAAACGTACCTGAGGCAGGCCCAGTCCCTGAAGGCAGCCGGTACCGGGATCTCCCAGGTCGCGGTGGCCCTGGCGAAGAAGGGATCCCCGTCCCAGGCGATCACGCTCAGCATACGCACGACGCCCAATGGCGCGAACCTGGCAACGGCCACCATCTCCCCTGCCTTGGTCACCTCCACAGACTACCTGAACCCCACATGGGTCACGGTGCCGGTCACGGCGGGAGGTCTCAATCCGGGGAACACCCTTTACGTGGTCCTGTCTACCTCATCGGGTGATTACCGCAACTACTACCGGGTGCCGCTGAATTCCCGCAACCCCTTCGCCGACGGGATCCACTTCCGGGGAACCACCGGCTCATCCAACCCGGCCTACGACATGCTGGTGAAGGTGTGGTTCACCGGGTGATCCGAGCGGAATTCACCGGATCCCATCCCCCCTCCAGATCTTTTTCGGAAATTATATCTGAACCTCTGGTGAGGCTATCACTGCTGCCCAATCTCCCGGCAGTTCAGGGGAAGGCGTGGAGGCAGGGATTTTCTCTGTGGCGACCACAGTACGGGACATGAGGTAACGCAATGCGAAGGGTACTTGGTGAGCGGCCACCTTCATCCGATGAAGGATGTACCTCCGTCCCAGCGCACATCCGCGTGCATGACGCCTCCGCACCCGTGCACTGAAAATGGGGCCCCTGGGGAAAACGGAAATTGCGAGGACGAATGATGAATGATCGCCTTCAGATGATGGTGTGCATCAGCCTGTTCGGGCTGTTCATGTGTCTCACCCTTGTACCGTCAGTGACTGCGGCTGACGCGGGGTCCGTCGAGCTTTACCCTGATCCAGGGGGTACGCTTCAGACATACCCCCCTTTACAGGATCGGACCCCAACGGTGAGCAGGATTCAGGAAGACCCGCAGGCAGTGACTGAGGTCCTGGGGCACCGGCTGATCACGCTCCCTCCCCCGGAAGACCTCTCGTACCTCAGGGGCATCCAGATCCCCCGGAGTACCTTCGAGGCTGAGGCGGCAAGGGATGGCGTACTGGAGGAGGTGCCCCGTGCTCCGACCTATACCCCGGCCCGGTATGACCTCCGGACCCTGGGAAGGGTCACACCGGTCCGTGACCAGAAGACGTGTGGTGCCTGCTGGGCCTTCGCCACGTACGCGTCCCTGGAATCCACCCTGAAACCCGGTGAGAACCGGGACTTTTCTGAGAACAACCTGAAAAATACCCATGGGTTTGATCTTGAACCCTGCGAGGGGGGTTGGTTCCCCTGGTCAACCGCGTACCTGACCCGGTGGAGCGGGCCGGTTGACGAGGCCGACGATCCATACCAGGATACGAATACGGATTCCTCTCCGACAGGTCTTCCTGTCCAGAAACATGTGCAGAGGGTGATAACCATCCCGCCACGGTCCGGCCCGACGGACAATGCGAACATCAAGTCCGCGATCCAGACCTATGGGGCTGTGGCGACGTATGCACACATGGTCGAGGAAAATTTCGATGCCAGTACGAAGAATTACTACTACTCCGGATCCACCTGCTGTAACCATGCCCTGACGCTCGTAGGCTGGGATGACTATTACAGTCGGGCGAATTTCGCAACCACTCCCCCCGGGAACGGAGCCTGGATCGCAAAGAACAGCTGGGGCACCGGGGTCCATGTTGCCGGTTACCTGTATATCTCCTACTATGACTCGATTGTTGGGTACCAGGACACCCGCGTCTTCACCGCGGAACCGGTAACCACCTACCAGCACGGCTATGCCTACGATCCCTATGGGTGGGCATACTGGGTGGGTTCGAGCCAGGATACCCTGTGGGCTGCGAATGTGTTCACCGCACAGCGGACCGAAGAGATCGGTGCGGTCTCCTTCTATACCCCGCTGCCAAATACCCCGTACCGGGTGTATATCTCTACCAATCTCGATCCCGCACAGAACAAGCCCGTCGGTTCAACGTATCAGGTCTATCAGACCGGAACCCTCGCACTCCCTGGCTATTCCACCATCACGGTTACCAATCCGCCCCGGGTCAGCCCGGGCCAGAAATTCTCTGTCGTCGTGTACCTCCACACCGACGGGTTCAACTTCCCGATGGCCGTAGAGATGCCTCGGGAGGACTGGTCCAGCATGGCGACTGCAAACCCAGGCGAGAGCTTCGCAAGTAAGAACGGAGTCGAATGGTCTGATATCACCCAGTCCTTCCCGAATGCCAATTTCTGCATCAGGGCATTCACCCGGAATGTCAACCCGGTCCCTGCGATCACCCGCCTGAATCCCGAGACAGCGGTTGTTGGGGGTCCGGCGTTCACCCTGACCGTGACCGGGACCGGGTTTGTCTCCGGTTCAAAGGTGCGGTGGAAGGGGGTCGACCGGACCACGCACTACCTATCACCAACCACCCTCACCGCGGATATTCCTGCCACCGATATCGCGACGGCCGGTACCGCAGCAGTAACCGTCTCCAACCCGACACCCGGGGGCGGGACCTCGAACGCGGTCAATCTTGCGATACATAATCCGGCGCCGGTGCTATCGGGAATCACCCCGACGTCAATAACGGCAGGCGGATCTGCCTTCACCCTGACCGTGACCGGGACCGGTTTTGTTCCAGGATCCAAAGTCCGATGGAATGGGATTGACCGGACAACGAGCTACTCGTCGACCACAAAGCTCACTGCCACGATCCTGACCTCCGATATCGCGACAGGAGGTACTGCAGCGGTGACGGTCTCCAACCCGACACCCGGAGGTGGGACATCCAACGCAATCTCCTTCACCGTAAATAATCCGGCACCGGTGATCTCCAGTACCTACCCAACCTCGGCCAGGGCCGGCGGACCGGCCTTTACCCTGGCAGTATACGGGACGGGCTTCGTCTCCGGTTCGAAAGTCCGGTGGAATGGAGTTGACCTGGCGACAACTTATTTCTCAAAAACCAAGCTCACTGCTGCCATTCCGGCCTCTGATATCGCTGCAGCCAGTACCGCGGCGGTGACGGTTTTCAACATCGCCCCCGGCGGCGGGACGTCCAACGCGGTCTCGTTCCCGGTAAAAAATCCGGCGCCGGTACTTACGAGTATCTCCCCTGCCTCGGCCACGGCAGGGGGGCCGTCGTTCACCCTGACGGTGACCGGTTCCGGATTTGTCTCCGGCTCGAAGGTCCGGTGGAAGGGTGTTGACAGGACCACGCACTACGGGTCAGCAACCACCCTCACTGCGGATATTCCTGCAATCGATATCGCAACTGCGGGTTCTGCGACGGTGACAATCGATAACCCGACACCGGGTGGAGGGACCTCGGCCGCGAAGACGTTTACGATCAGTTCTGGCAGCAATCCGGTACCCGTGATTTCCAGTATCTCCCCTGCCTCGGCCACGGCCGGGGGGCCGGCCTTCACCATGGCAGTGACCGGGACCGGGTTTGTCGGCAGCTCGAAGGTGAGGTGGAATGGAGTTGACCGGACCACGCACTATGGCTCAGCGACTACCCTCACCGCGGACATTCCTGCAACCGATATCGCAACTGCGGGTTCTGCGACGGTGACAATCGATAACCCGACACCGGGTGGAGGGACCTCGGCCGCGAAGACGTTTACGATCAACCCTGTGTCCCCCGACTCCCTTGAAGTAGTTACAACAGAAACCGCCACTTCCACTGCGTACATGGGCTACTCCGGCACGTATCTCCAGCAGGCGCAAACAATAAAATCGAAAGAGGCAGGAATTGTGACGGTCATGGTGGCCTTGGCCAGGAAAGGAACCCCCACGCAGAACATCAATTGCCATATCAGGGAGACCCTGAATGGACCTGATCTGGCATGGGCCATCATCCCACCTGAGTATGTCACTTCAACAGATTACACCACTCCGACCTGGATCACCCTGTCAGGGCCATCGGAGAATTTTCTTACCAAAGGGACCACGTATTTCTATGTTTTTGAGGCAAGGGAGATCAATCTGCAGAATTATTACCTGGTGCCCATCAACGGTAACAATCCGTATCCCGATGGCGCCCATTACAAGAATAGCGTGGGCACTCTGAACTCCAACTACGATATGCTCATGAAGGTCACATTCACGTCCTATGCGGGTAATCCCGTGCAGGGACCGGGGGATGCCATTCCCATCCACCTTTCCGGAACATAAACCGTCCCCAATCGGAATGGATTGGGGATCAATCCCCTCTCATTGTGTTCTTCCAGAAGGAGATTCCTGTTTTCCTACCGGTTGGTCGGCCGCAAGAAAAAAAATCAGGGATTCAGGTGGCCGGGGGACCGCAGATCGGTGACCGGTGGTGCCAGATCGCGAGGAGGATCCCGCCGGAACCGATGCTGACTGCGATCACGAGAAGGAAGAAACCTGCCACCGGGATCCGGAAGAGGAGGTTCAGGATCACAAAGCCGACAAGGAAGGCCACATACCCGGAGAGATCCTTTTTCAGGAGGGTCCCTGTCCACCTTCCCAGGGCTGAGGATGCAAAGAGGGTCGAGAGGAGCAGTGCCATTCCCCCGAGGAGGCCCAGGAAGAGGGCAAGGGGGAGCCCGACTAGGGTGATGGCTAGGATTACGAGGAGGATGAATCCTGCAACGAGGGCGATGAATCCGGCAACGGCCGCAAGGAGCGGGGATGCGGTGAGTTCCTTCTCCACGACCATGAACCGCTCGGGGGCAATCCGTATCAGGACCAGGCCCAGGATGAGGAGACCCACCGTGAAGAGGATCCCGAAGACCGAGAGGAAGGTTCCTGCAAATGCGTTCCTCTGCTGCAGCTCCACGTCCAGAGTCCCGGCACTGCCCTGGTTCGCGAAGGAATTCGCTTTCACCGAGAGCTTCCCGGCAACGGCGCCGCCGTTCACCACGTTCCCGCCGGAGATCATCGCATCCCTGCCGACTGAGGACTGGCTGCCGAGGGTGACCTCCCCACCGGTGAGGACCGCGTTCGTACCCACCTTCCCGTTGAGGGTCACCGTGCCGCCGGCCGCCACCACCTTGCCCCCGACATCGGAGTTGAGGGTGATCTGCCCCCCGGCAGCGATCACATCGCCCTGCACCGTGGCATTCACGGTGATCTGCCCGCCTGCCGCGATCAGGCTCCCCACCGGGGCGTCAACGGTGATGACACCCCCGGAGGCAAACACGTCATCGTCAATCGCCTGCCCGATCCTCACCTCGCCCCCGCTCAGGGTCTCCAGGGCGGGCGCGGGGAGGGGAAGGAGGCTGATGAGCAGGAGGAGGAGAATGAGTGACTGTCTCTTCATGCAGTCCCCTTCGACCCGGGGAGATAAAAGACCTTGCAGTTTCTCCCAATTCCTGCAATGACGCAGGTGTCATTCGGTCATCACGACAGGAGGCAGTGGTGCTGCCCGGGCGCTCAGGGAAACAGGAATTCCCGGAATGGATTCAACGGGTTCCGGAGCGGGGGCTCTGCCCCTCGACCCCGAACCGACCGGGGGCTCCGCCCCTCGACCCCGAACCGACCGGGGGCTCCGCCCCTCGACCCCGGGGCGACCTGCGGTCGCCGAAAGAGGTGAAAAGGAGAGCAGGAAGTGGACTCGACGGGATTCGAACCCGTGGCCTTTACGTTGCGAACGTAACGATCTACCCCTGATCTACGAGCCCGCGACTGGGTATGGCATATACGTTTCCCGTCAGGGGAATATAGTTGTTGCTGTGCTCCGGGACACTCGGGGGAATCCGGAAAAAGGGGGGGAGATTTATGGCTTCTTCGTCTTCTGCGTATAGATCGTGACAATAGCCCCGATCACAGCGGTGATGGCCCCCCCGATCACCACCGGGCTGGACAGGGGGTTCTCGGATCCGCTGCCGGAGGGTGTACTCGTCGAGGGTACCGGTGTGCCCTCGCTGATGATGTACGGTTCCTGCTTCGGGAGGGACCCGAATGCGGTGACCGTTTCGCCGGCCACCGCGGTCACGCTGCCATCGTAGTCATACCGGCCCTCCATGCTCATTTTCAGGGAATGGAAACCGGCAGGGACCCCGGAGAGCTCGACGGGGGTCTCTCCCCGGTAGAGGCCGTCCAGAAAGACGGTGGCGCCCATGGGACTCGAGTGGATGATGACGTTCCCCGTCGTGGCTGGAGTGGCGGTGGCTGACGTTGTGGGTACGATCGTGGTTGCTATCGTTGTGGGCGCGGTCGTGGTCTCTGTCGCAGGGGGTGCGGTTGGCGTGGGCGTCGGGGTGGGGGTAGCCGTCACGGTCACCGTCCCTTCCCGGGAATCCAGGAGCGCGATAACGAGCCGGGAGAGGACGGCGTCCGCGTCTGCGCTGCCCAGGTAGACCGACGGATCCTCCAGCGTCCAGCCGATCACATACCCGCCCCCGTACTTCCGGTAGGCCAGGGCAGGCTCCCCGGTGGAGTATTTCAGCACCGTGGCGGTGCCAGGTTTACCGATGACAGAGAGCCGTTCCTCCGCGGGTGCCGTGGCATTGAAACGGCTGGAGAGTCCGGCGAAGACCGCCTGGGAGACCTGGCTTTCGGGGTCCGCCACCTCCATGTATTCAGTCCCCGGTGCGACACCGGTACCGCTGAACGGGAGGCTGTCCCCGAACTTCCCGGTAGCCGGATGGCTGACCACCAGGATCTTCCCGTCCCAGACCGCCTGTTCTATTACGCCTGCAGTCTCCCCGGAGAAGGAGTCGTCGCCACCGATAAAGATCACCTGTATCGAGGGACCGGTCACGTCGGCCACATTCCTGTCCAGCTGATGTCCGCTCGGGGCCGGGAAATTGTAGGCAACGCTGAACCGGTCTGCATGCAGGTCAGGGATGAACCCGGCAGTGCTGCCGTAGATTGCGAGGGACTCAGCCGCGACAGGGCTCGCGCAGGCGAGTACCATCACGAGAATCAGCGCACAGAGACCAATGTGTTCCCGGACCATCCTGGATTCTCCTCCCCGCCCGGCGGACGGGCTGGCGGATACGCGGCGGGTCTGTGGGACCCTGAAGCAGTGTATTACATTTCTGCGGTGGGGATATAGGTGTTACTCCCGGGCTCCGGAGGTGGAGGGAAGGAATTAAGCGGAAATTCGGGGACCGTGGACAGGATTCCGGAGTGGGGGCGAAAAACGGTGATCCGGGACGATCCCCGGAAAAAAAATGGCTAGAGGATGATCTCGATATCCAGCTTCTCGGCCAGTTCCTTGTACCGGTTCCGGATGGTGACCTCGGTGACCCCCGCCACCTCGGCCACCTCCCGCTGGGTGCGCCGCTCCCCGCCCAGGATCGAGGAGATGTAGATGGCGGCGGCGGCGACACCGGTGGGTCCCCGGCCGCTGGTCAGCTCCCGCTCCCCTGCCTGGCGCAGGATCTCGACGGCCCGGGACTGGACCTCGCCCTTCAGGTTCAGGCCGGAGCAGAACCGGGGCACGTAGTCGATGGGCGAGGTGGGCAGGAGCTTCAGTCC
>JAJRDA010000022.1 GCA_028678665.1 Methanomicrobiales archaeon
CGATGGCGTTGCCATAGCGGTTCAGGAGGGACTTCAGGGCGTCGTTTCTCGTCTTCTCGGCAACGATCTTCAGCCCCTCCGCATAGCTGTAGTTCCAGCGCTTGACAAAGTGCTCCACCTTGCCAAAGTACCTGGTGGGGACGTACTCGCTCCGCTCGGAGGTGTAGCTGAAGATCTCTGGTCTCGTCACCCCGGCAGTGGTGATGGCGGCCATGTAGGTGGACATGAAGAGCAGGTCCGCCGACATCCGCTTCTCCTCGATGAGATGGTCAAACTGCTTCTGCAGGGATTTCGTGATATCGGCAAAGGGCAGCTTTCTCCTGGTCTCCACCCCGGCAGAATCCCGGACTGTTTCGGACATATCCCTCTAGAACTTGATCCGGGTCAGCCCTTCCTTCCGGATCCTGGTCATCATCTGGAAGAGTTCATGGAACCCCGTGTACCCGGCTGCGTGGAGCCGCTCGAGAATCCGCGCCCGCCTCTCCACCTCCACGTAGATCTCCGCCTTCTTGTGCTCGGGTACCCCCAGCAGCGTGGCGATCTTGTTCTCCAGGAGGTAGCTGGCACCCTTCCCGGTCCACTCGAAGGTGTCATTGATCGAGTTCCACTTGAACATCTCCACGAACTGGAATGCCTGCGTGTCGGGGTTGAACCCGACCAGCTCGTTCACCGAGAGCATGCGCCGCACGGTCTCGCCGGACGGGCGCTTCACCGCCGACTGGATCACGACAAGGTTCAGGTTGTCCACGAAGGTCTTGGGCACATTGATGGGGTCTCCCGTCAGACGCTGGAGCAGTTTCTCCACCGAGGCGGCGTGGAAGGTGGAGAGCACGGGGTGACCGGTCTGCATCGCACCGAAGGCCACTGTCCCTTCCACCCCCCGGATCTCGCCCACGATGATCTCGTTGGGCCGCTGCCGCAGGGCCGATTTCAGGAGATCGAACATCGTAACGTCGGACCCGGCTCCCTCCCCCCTCCCCTTGGCCTTCGAGACCTCCCGTGTCCAGTTCTTGTGGGGGAGCTGCAGTTCGGGCGTATCCTCGATGGAGACAATCTTCCACTCCGGCGGGATGAACGCAGCGATGGCATTCAGCGAGGTGGTCTTGCCGCTGGCCGTCTCGCCGGACATGAAAAGCGACATCCCGTGCTCGACGCAGAGCCAGAAGTACGCGGCCATCGTGTAGTCGCAGGTCTTCCACTCGACGAGGTTGAGGATCGAGATGACATCGTCCATCACCTTCCGGATGGTGAAGTTGCTGCCACGCCGGGAGATGTCGGTGCCGTACACGATGTTGATACGGGAGCCATCGGGGAGAGTCGCGTCCACGATGGGGTTCCGGTAGGTGATCGGTTTCCTGATCCGCTCGCCGAGCTTGATGACGAAGTCATCCAGTTCGCGGGTCTCCCGGAACTCGATCACCGATTTTAAGGCCTTGAAGATCTTGTGCTCGATGAAGATGGGACCGACCCCGCCGCAGGTGATGTCTTCGATATAGCGGTCGTTGATGAAAGGCTCGAGCACGCCGAGGTCGATCTTGTCCCGGATCATCATGTACTCGATGGCGGCGTACTGCTGGGGAGTGGCGATGATACGCCCCTCGGGGGTCATAGGGACGGCGGCCATGGCCTTCTTTCTCGCTGCGGTCTCCTTCGGCCCGGTCAGGTCCCTGTTGAGGAACGCAAGAATCGAACCCTTCAACCCCTTTCCATTCGGCTTGGGGAGCGCGGCCAGTTTCATCTCTTCGGGCGTCTGGACCGTGACCACCTGGGCGATCATCTTCTTCAGGACATCCGCCCGCTCCGTGTCAGTGACGGGATCATGGTCCAGGGCGTCGATGAGATCAATGAGTCTCATCTCGATGGCCGGGATCATGTCGGTGACCTGATGCAGGAAGGATGGCTCGATGGGGATGTAGTAGTTCCGGGTGTCCGTCGGGTCCGCGAAGATGTGGATAAAGACCTTCTCGTCTGCCGGGTAGATCAGGTTGGGCTCCTTGAGAGCCTTGAGATCCCGTTTCAGTTCCGAGAAGAAGAGCGGGATGCCGTACGTCTCCACAGGGAACAGATGGAGGTATTCCAGCAGGTGGGGAGCCCGGTGCATGTATTCCCTGGCATTGGCCGGGAGCATGCCGTACAGGGGACAGCTGTCGGGATTCAATGCACAGCCGCTGCTCTCGTGGCTGTCAAGGGGTGTGAACGGGAGCTTGACATTCACCGAGAGGGTAGTCACGGCTCCTACACCCTGGCCATCGTGATGGGGATGATCTTCATGCCGAACCCGGGGTGGACCTCGAAGGAGACCAGGTTACCGGTCGCCTTGTGGGCGCCCCGGACCTTGACCACTTCCAGCACCATCACGTACTTCTCCCCGACAAGCGACCGCTTCATGACCAGGTGCGCATCGCAGATGGAGCGGATGCGGACCAGGGTATCCTCCTCGAAGGAATAGGTGTGGAGGGTGATGAGGATCGTCTTTCCTATGTCCACCAGGTTCTTGCAGTTGGTGAAGAAGGTGAGGATCACGTCGTTCGTCGTGTACTCGGTGAAGAGGGTCAGGGAATCGATGATGATGACCTGGGCCTTCGTCGTGGACATGTGGTTGATGACCCGCTGGAGGATCCCGTCCATCTCCGTCTTGGACCAGTCGAACCCGACCATGTGCACCGGGAAGAGCCGGATGTAGCCCCATGCGAAGTATTCCGAGATGTCCAGCGACATGGACTCCATCTGCTTCAGAAAGGACTGGGTGGTCATCTCGGTGGAGAAGAGATCCACGTCCAGCCCCTGCTTCATCGCCCCCCAGATGATCTGCTGGGTGAGGACGCTCTTCCCCGTATCGTTCTCCCCCTCGATCAGGGTGAGGGACTGGAGGGGGAGACCATCGGCTATCTTCCGGTCGATCTCCACGTTTCCCGTGGAGAGGATATTCCTGGCCTCCCCTTCGTCAGGGGTGCCGTTGGTTCCGTTGGCATCCTGCGGCATCTGCATTCACCTAGAGATACGCGGAGTCGTACACTCCGTTCTCAGTCACCACTTTCGCCCACGTGGGTTCATCCCCCGTGTAGGTGACCGAGATATTCATCACCTCGTCCGGGTCCAGCTGATTCGGGTGGATGGTATCCGGGCTGATACGGTACCACCATGCGCCGGAGGAGTTCGTGTAATAGACCGGTTCACCATTGTGCAGGAGAAACACGGCCATCTCACCGGGGTCCCTGACCGTCTCACCCCCGGTATTCTCGACATCCAGGAACACCACCTTGAGCAAATCATCGGCCGAGGCGCCGGTGATCGCAACGCCGGTATTGATACGCTCCACCTGGCGGTCTGTGAGGTCTTTCTGGGAGGTTGTCGCCTGCTCCACGAGCGACACGGTCCCGCCCATCACCACGTAGGCGGTGATGATCAGGATCACGATTCCCACTGCCGATGCAATCAGGGTTGCTGCCGCCATTGGTCCCTCAGCTCACCGTGAACTCTTCCGACCGTCTCACCCCGTTCGGGAGGACGAACTGGAAGGTGACCACATCGCCAATCGTTCCCGGGATTTTATCGGAGAGGACGGTCACGTGCAGCATCTCGCCGGGATCCAGGTAGGCATTTCCATCGCCGATGATCTCATAGGTCCAGCCATCGGAGGAGAGATCATTCTTCGTCGTCATCTCGAAATCGCCCGGGGCACCGACAAAGATGATGGAGCCGTCCAGCTCGTTGGTGGACAGCCGCTCATCGCCGGTATTCCTTATCCATACCTGTGCATAGGAGGAGGTATTGGCATAGGTGTTGACGATGGTGATATCCGTGCTGATCTGCACGTCCATCTGGTGGGCGGTGGAGCTGGCGGTCCCGGAGACAGAGAAGACCGCGGGGAGCACCTGCGAGGCCAGGACACCAGCCGCCACGATGGCGGTGATGAGGAAGATCGCCGTGACGATCGTTTCACTCGACATCGCTCAGATCTTGTCCAGGGTCTTGATCCACTCGTCCACTTCCTCGGCGACCTTCTGGGACTTTGCCCCCTCGCCGCGTCCCTCGCTCCGCTTGGTGCTCATCAGGACCTCGATCATGTCCCGGTCCAGCGAGGTATCGTTGGGGTCCAGGATGCGGTTCAGGACGTAGAGCTCCGAGACGAAGGCATCGGGTCCCACCTCGTGGATCTCCCCGAGCGTGGCAGGCATGAGGCGGGCAATCTCCTTCACCTGTGCAATCGAATCCCTGCTGATGTAGCCGAGGCCGCCATAGGCCTGGAGCATCATCTCCAGCCGATCGTGGCCGTAGCGGTTCACGATCTTGCCTGTCCACTCGAAGAGGCGGTGGACCTTCTGGAGACGGAGCTTCTCGCTGGAGGCCCGGGGCCCTGCCCCCTGCTCCCTCATCATCTGCAGGATCTGGTTCTCGACGAGACCGGGGGTACGCGGGCCGTTCAAAGGCAGGGAAGGTACCTTCGTCGGGGCCGGTTCTCCCAGCGGCTCTGCGGCCGGAGAGGCCGGTTCCGGCTTTGCGGCGGGTTTCTCCTTCACGCTTTCCATCTCCTTCCCGCCAAGATCAATATGCACAGCGGTGCTCTTCCCGGTTTCAGCGGGTGCATGGAAGAAGGGGTTATCCCGTTCGTTCATCCGTTCCCGGATGTCGATGAGCAGCTTCTTGATGGAGGTCTTGAGCAGCTCCACCTCATCCTGGATCTTGAGCAGCCGCTCCTCGGCGTTCGTGGTGGGGGCAGTGGCTGCTCTGATCTCCTTCTGAGCCGGGTTCACTGCCATACGCGTAGAAATTTACCACTTATACATGATAAATCTTCTCATATGAGATTTATGATAAATCCCATGATAATGAGAAAATTACCAATTTTAGAGGCTTTAATGGGGAAAAACGGGCCAATGAAAGGGGTGAATCGACGGATGGCCGACGAATACGGGCAGGAAAAAAAGGGGAGGGTTAGTAGAGCACATTTATCGCATCGATGGCGACCGGTGCTCTCCGGCTGATGCCAAGGGAGGCTCCCAGAGGAGGCCTGATCTCCAGAGTGAAGGGATCACGTTCCGGGATGCCGGACAAGGAGGGATTGAGAGGCAGAGTCTCAGTGATATTCGCCCAGATCGTGAACTTCTCATCCACTTCCAGCACGGTATCATCATCGGAGTTCGTCTGGTCACAGATTGCCCACTGGTAGCCCGCGGGCATTGTCGCGCCCGAACAGGGCCCGGTCATGGCACGCGACGCGAAATCCAGGGTTACGAGCTTCGTTGAGTTCGAGAAGACGAACGTGGTCTTGTTCAGGTCAATGGGCGATCCCCCGGCCGCGAGGGTGATCGAGAAGATGATCGTGTGGATACGGGCCGGTGAACCGGTGGCGGTAGAATTGGAGGTGCCCGTCGCATCCCCGTACACCTCGCCCGCGATGTTCATGTTCGTGGTGGCCTGCTTCACACCCGAGTGCACGACCTCCTGGCTCTTCTGGGTGGTGAAGAATCCTGCTCCCAGCACGACATACGCAAAGACCGCTGCCACGACCACGAAGGCGATCAGGACGATCGCGGCCTCGAGGCCCGTGAATGCATCATACCTGTTGATGGTTCTCGTCATGTGCATCACCTAGTAGAGCGCCTGCATCGGGCTGATCGCCATGGGACCCATCCGCTTGATTGTGAGGGTCGATCCCACCCCGGGTGAAACCTCCAGGGTAAACGGATCGTTCTTGACGATGTAATGCCCGCTTTTGAGGGCAACCGCAACATCGATCTGCTCACCGATTTCCAGGAGGGCGTCCCTGTCACCATTGCGGTACGCGATGACGGTCCAGTTCCCTTCCGGGGGTGACCCGAACGAAATGGGGGTTGTCATCCCGATCTCATCTCTGTACGATGCATTGGCATAGGTCATGCCGATCCTCTCGATATCAATGTCGTTGGCACCGGCAGCGAGCCCGATCGTGAAGTTGATTGCCACGATCGAGGCATTGCCGCTTCCACGGCCATAGACATCACCAAGGATCGCGATGTTCGCGGATGCCGCCTCCACGCCCGAGTGCACGACCTCCTGGCTCTTCTGGGTTGTGAAGAACCCGGCGCCGAGCACCACGTAGCTGAAGACGGCAGCCACGACCACGAAGGCGATCAGGACGATCGCGGCTTCGAGACCTGTGAATGCCTCTTCACTTCTAGAGAAAGCTTTCATATGCTACACCTTGTGCCTATACCGGATCTCTCCGGTACAGATCAACAGTAAATTCGTGTAATAATATATAAACCTTCCCTAAAAAAAAGAGTGAATTTATAGAAAAAATTGAAAAGATAATCAATTTTTCAATTTTGAAATCGCATCCATGGCTGCCAGTCGTATATCAGGATCCGGATCGGTGGCCATCTGCTGGAGTGGTCCGCGGGCCCGGATGTCCCCAAGTCTCCCGAGGGCGGTGACCGCCTTCCCCCGCACACCGGTATCCTGGTCCCGGAGGACGTGGATGAGCGGCTCCACCACCCGCGCGTCGCCGATCCTCCCCAGCGACTTGGCCGCCTCGCGCCTGACAAACCGGTTCCTGTCACCCAGCATCCCTATCAGCGGTTCGATGGCGCGTTCATCACCAATGATGCGGAGGGCGACTGCTGCACCGGTCCGGACGTGCCAGTCAGGGTCATCCAGTGCCTGTATCAGCGGTTCCACCGCAACCTCGCCCAATGCTCCAAGCGCACGGACCGCGTGCTCGCGGGTACCCCGGTGTCCGTCTCCGAGAAGCGCGATCATGGGCGCCACCGCCCTCGGGTTGCCCGACTTCCCCAGCGTGCGGATGGCCACCTCACGGGCAGCCGGATCCGGGAGGGCCAATGCCTCAGTGACATACCCGAGATCCGTGTCGCTGAGAATCGGTCTCCCGGTAGCCCCATCCCTCAGGGATACTCCTGCCGCACGACCCCCCGATTCCTTATGGAGCATGCGGAGGGAATTCAGGGTCTCGCCCAGCGTTGCCCGCCCCTCCATGGTGAAAACCGTGATGACGGCAATGATCCAGACAAAGACGGCAGCATAGAGTGAATACCGGAGGGGATTGGGGGAGAGCCCGCTCCAGGAGGTATAGAAGATGGTGATGACGGATCCCGCGACCACGATTCCGATCAGGACCAGGCCGTACCGGGGGTACCAGATGGAGGCCAGGACCAGGGGGAGGAGATAGAGGACGAAGAGGAAATCCCCCAGGTGGTGCTGAAAGGAGTAGAACGTGAGGAGGACGGCAACCAGGGTAAGGGCGGTGATCACCGACGGTTTCAGCAGATCATCCCTGTGTATTCCCGCGATGGGGGAGAGGAGAGAGGTGGCGGCTGCCATGCAGACAAAATAATTCTGATTCCTTATATTTAAAGATTTTGATAAAGAAATAACTATTTATTGAAAGATAAAGAAAATCAGAGTAGTGTAATGCGGGAGGGGTCACCGCATCCCCGCCGTGATACCGGTGAGGCGCTCACCGGCACCCGGGGAGAGGCGGGAAGGGAATGCCCTCCACGGACACGGAGTTCAATCCACCCCTATCGGGAATCCCATGGATACACGTGACATCCTCACCGTGATGGCCGCGGTTGCCCTGGTGGCTGCCCTCGCCGTGGCAGCGCCGTTCCTTACGGGCAGGGAGACGGAGGACACACCGGTGAACCCCACCCCGGCCATCGTGTGGGATACCGGCAGCTCCACACCCCCCGGGACCCTTGCCACCACCACCGAGACAGCCGCCCCCACCCCCACTCCCTGGGACCAGACTCCCGTGACGATAGGCTTTGTCAGCGGAGGGTCGGAGACGGTAACCCCCACGACTCCGGTCACCATCCCCCCCCTCACGATGATCACCTATGCCACGATCAGGGGGCAGGGCAGCGGCACCACCCAGACCTTCGCCCTCCCTTTCCCCTACTGGCAGCTGGAGTACACCGCGGAACCCACCGCGCTCCCTCCCGACGTCTTCCCCAGGATCATCATTCAGGTCTTCGACGCAGGTGATCCGAACCGGGTGGTGGGAATCTTCAACCAGGACGTGTACACGCAAGCGCCCGAAAGGCCATGGGTGGAGACATTTTACGAAGGCAACCGCAGCTACTATTTTGGCGTTGCCACGCGGTTCATCCGGTCCTACACGCTCACCATCAAGGTACCGAGCACGTACGTGTAGGAACCGTCACCGGGGTCTCCCGTGGATGAGGCCATGAGAACCCGGAGAAGCATACCCGCCTGATCCTGCCGGTGAGGTTCTCCCCAGGGAACCCGAGAGCATCGTGGCAATCGGTGGTCAACGGGTCCGGGTACAGGGAGCCGGTGGGGAGCGACAGGGCATACGTGAAGAGGGGTAAGAAAAGGAAGGGGAGGGGAGGGGGAGAAATCCGGGGGAATTCTGTCAGTCCAGTTTCTTCTTTCCCATGGATTCGATGTAGACCAGTTCCTGGCCGGCTTCAATGGACGTGAGCCGGTCCTCGTGCACCACGAGTTCGAACATCGTGTATTCCTTCATGTCCATCAGCTGCACCACGTTCCCCGCCTTTGAGATGACCTGGCCGCTCTTGCGCTCAACGAGGGGCACGTAGATCTTCGCCGAGACGGGGTTCACGATGGACCGCTTGACCCCGTCAAAGAGGCCCACCGCATCGATCCGGGACTTGGCGGCCCCGTGCTTCCCCGGTTTCGACGTGGCGATGCCCAGGATCCTGCAGGGTTCATCATCGATCACCACGTAACGTCCTTCCTTGAGCTTGCCCACTTCTGTCTGTTCCTTCATGAAGTTCCTCGCAGTGCGGTAGTAATTTATCAGTATGGCATAACATAAATACAGCGCAACGCATGACGAGCGAATTTCTCTCCTGCTGTGAGGAACTGGCGCCTCTCGTACAGGACGTGGTGGAGGACCTGGTCGTCCGCCCGGAAGGGGGCCGGTACGTGGGAATGGGCGCAGACGGCACCCCCACGGCCCTGATCGACCGGCAGGTGGAGGAGACGGTCGTTGCGCATCTCACCGCACGGGGTATCTCCCGGACCGTCATCTCGGAGGAGTGCGGCGTCACGCCGGGCGGAGGAGATACGGGCACCATCTTTCTGGACCCCGTGGACGGGACCCACAATGCCCTCGCCGGCATCCCCTTCTTTGCCCTGTCGATGGCTTATGCAGAGGATGGCAGGGTCACCGAGGGGTTTGTCGTGGACCTGGCCCACCGGGAGACCTTCATCGCCGTGCGGGGCCAGGGGGCCCGTCTGAACGGGAAGGAGGCACGGGTCTCCCGCACCCATCTCCTTGAGGAAAGCGCCATGTCGGTCTACGGCAGAAAGTTCAACCCGGCCCCGGTGCTGTTTCTGGGACAGAAGATCCGGCGGTGGCGGCTTCTCGGTGCCTCAGCCCTGGAGCTCTGCTACGTGGGGTGCGGAAGGCTGGACGGGTTCATCGATCTCCGGGGAACGCTGCGGGTGACGGACGCGGCGGCAGGGATGCTCTTCTGCGAGGAGGCGGGGGGAAAGGTGAGCGATATCCAGGGAAAGCCGGTCGTCTTCCCGGATGAGGTGTCGGTGGGGAAGTGCCTCGTGGCCACCAACGGCAGCCTGCACCGGAAGGTGATCGAATACCTGAGGTGAGAAGATGAGGGTCCTTCTCGTTTCCCGGATTGATGACGACAACGCCGTGCGGTTCGCCGGCGACCTGGCAATGCTCCTGGCCCGCGCCGGGCACCGGGTGCTGCCGGAGGGAGAACTGGGTGCCCGCCTGGGCATGAGTGGTGTCACCCTGCAGCAGTCTGAGGCGGATCTGGCCGTGGTGATAGGGGGGGACGGGTCCGTGCTGCGGACCGTCCAGGATCTCCCCCGGCAGGTGCCTATCCTGGGCATCAACTGGGGGGAGGTGGGCTTCCTGGCCGAGCTGGAGAGGGACGAAGCGGTCGCGTTCCTCTCCGCCATGGGAACGGATCTCCCGGTGGAGCGCCGGATGCGCATCAGCCTCGCCCTGAATGGCACCCCCATCGGGGCTGCCCTGAACGAGGCCGTCATCGTGACGAGCAGGCCCGCGAAGATGCTCCGGTTTACCGTGGACGTGGACGGGGTCACGGCAGAGCGGTTCCGGGCCGACGGGATGCTGGTCTCGACCCCCACGGGCTCCACCGCCTATGCCATGAGCGCCGGCGGTCCCATCGTGGATCCCCGGATCGAGGGGTTCCTGCTGGTACCCCTGGCACCCTATATGCTGTCGTCCCGGCCCACCTTCATCTCGAGCGAACGCACCCTCCGGATCACCCTGGAGAGCGAGAAGCCGGCACAGCTCGTGGCAGACGGCCAGAAGGCCTGGGAACTGCAGCCGGGAGCGGTGCTGGACGTGGGGCGATCCCCGGACCCCGCCCTTTTCGTGAACGTGGGGAAGAACTTCTTTGAGAAGGTGGAGCAGAAGCTCCGCCGCCTCTGACACCCTCCCTTCACCCTCCCACCCCCCGGTTTTATCTGGGATCAGGGTGCAAGACTTCTCCTGTCCAGAGGAGGATCTACGATGACAGACAAGGTGAGAAGCCCCGTTTCCTATGCCGAGCACTCAGGCGTGCTGCAGAAGACCCTTGGCCTTTCGGGTTCGCCCGTTGCCGTGAAGCTGGCGAAGAGCCGCGAGGACATCCCCGGGGGGATGGCAGAGGAGAAGGAGGTGCTCCGGCACTGCCAGATGGTGAACAAGGCCCGGAAGGAGGGGCTCGTCTTCTTCGCGACGGCAGACAAGCACCAGTGCAACGGGGGGGCCTGGGCCCTGGGACTGCGGGAGATCACCCCCACGCTCCAGAGCGGGGAGTTCTACTTCAAGCTGGGGAAGTTCGAGTCCATCGCCGCCTGCAAGAGGACCATGGACCAGATCCCCCATATCGCGACCGGGAAGACGTATGCCACGCTGTATGCACCCCTGGAGAAGGCTCCCTTCAAACCGGATGTGGTACTGGTGGTCACCAGTCCCCGGAACATGCTGAAGCTGGCCCAGGCCACCCTGTTCCAGGAGGGGGGCAGGATCCGCTCCGAGATGGCGGGGATCCAGTCGGTCTGTGCCGACGCCACCGCCTCGCCCTACCTCTCCGGGAAGGCGAACTACTCCCTGGGGTGCGACGGCTCCCGAAAGTTCTCAGGGATTGGAGATGACGAGATGGTGATGGGGTTCCCTGCCGCACTCCTTCCGGAGATCACCGCAGCGGTGAAGGTGGTGACGGCGGCCCCGGGATCGAAGTGAGGCGGGTCGTCAACTTTTTTTCTCTTTTTTTAGAGTCCGGTGGATGTTTTCCAAGTATCCCAGCCAACGGTTTCATACATGTGGTGACGGGAGGGGGGAGACCCCCCTCCCGGTCCCACCCCCATGAGGATAGCCGTTCCGGGGTGTTTGCTCAATCCTATCGGGGATACCCGTCCCGAAAAACCGAAGATCCTCCCCTCCTCCATAGGGGGGCGCCCACGCGGCGGGGGGGCCGAACGGCCCCCCCTGGAGCGTCCCACCAGAAATCTCTCGGGAATCCCGATTCGGGACCGGAGCAACAATCCATGATGACGTGAGAGGGCGAAAGCCCCCTCCCTGTCACAATTCTCCCGGGCAGGTGCTCCTAATTTACAGGCTACACACCATCGTGAGAATTCCGCGGGATCCCTCACTCCTCATCCACCAGCGCAAGCACCCGCCGGAAGGCTTCCTCCACCCCCCTTTCCACCACGGGGTCAAGATCTCGCGAGTATTCCTCATGAGCCCCCCCCTCGATTCCCACGATCACGATCTCAGGGGCGATCCCCAGCTCCCGGGCCACCTGCACCGCCTCCACCACCCCCAGGTCATGCAATGACATCGGGAAGAACCGGGAAGGGGGCAGGTCGCGGAAGACGCGGACCTCACCTGTTGCCCCCATTCCCTGGGTCGCATCCACGATGATGACCCGGTCTGCCCCCTCCATCAGGGGGATGAGGCCCAGACCGCCCAGGCCCCCTTCCACGACGTCCACGTCCGGACGGGACTCCCGCAGGAGGGCCATGACCCGGAGGCCGGCCGCGTCGTTGCCCAGCAGCGGGTTGCCGCAGGCGATCACCCGTGTCCTTCCCTTCATCAGCGGCTCCCACACAGGAACATGCATCCCTCCCAGCCCTTCGCCCGGTCCCGGGGGATAGCAGGGAGGGAGTATCCCTTCCCCCGCCATGTTCCAATATCATAGGCTTATCATGGACCGGACATATATATTCGTCAGGGTGGATCGATGCAGGTCTCGATGAAGCTGGAGATGAAGGATACCCCGGGCCAGCTGGTCTCGGTGCTTACCCCCATCTCCCAGTGCGGGGGCAACATCATCGCGGTCATCCACCAGCGGGACCAGGACTCGGACTCCGGCGTGCTCGATGTCCAGATCGTCCTGGATCTCCCCGAGGGGCGCCTGGATGACCTGGTGGGACAGATCAAGAAGCGCGGGGTCACCATCACACGAATCGGGAAGGAGCGGCTCTTCCTCCAGCGGTCGCTTCTCATGATCGGCCACATCATGCACACCGACATCAGCGATACGGTGGACCAGATCGACCGGACCGGTTTTGCCGAGGTCGCCGAGCTCTCCCTGGTCATGCCCGCCATCAGCGAGCGGTCCAGCGCCCGCATCACCCTGAAGACCGCCACTGCCGCGGACATGAACAGCGCGGTGACCCTGCTCCGGAAGGTCTCAGAAAAGAAGGAGATCCTGATCGTGGAGCCGCTGGAGGAGTGCGGATGAGGATTGCGATCCTGGGGTTCGGATCGGTGGGGAGAGGCGTGGCCCAGGTGGTTCAGGAGAAGGACCTGGGGATCACCGTCACCGGTCTCGCCGATTCCCGGAGCGGGATCATGGACCCGGACGGGATCGACCTGCAGGCGGCCCTGGACCGGAAAGCAAAGACCGGGTTCTGTGGGGACCGGTCCACCGCCCCCCTCGACGTGGTAGATGGTGCAGAATACGATGCACTCGTGGAGGTATCCCCCACCCGCATCGAGGACGGGGAACCGGCCATCACCCACATCGTCCATGCCCTCTCAAGGGGGAAGCACGCGGTCACCTCCAACAAGGGGCCCATCGCCCTTGCCCACCGGAGGCTCCATACTCTTGCCGCGTCGCACGGGGCCCAGCTGCGGTACGAGGCCACGGTCTGCGGGGCCATCCCTGTGCTCCACGTCCTGCAGCACGATCTCCTGGGCAACCAGGTGAAGGCCCTCCACGGCGTCATGAACGGCACCTGCAACTTCATCCTGACCCGGATGGAGGACGAGGGACTTACCTATGATCAGGCCCTGGCCGAGGCACGGGAGATGGGGTATGCCGAGGCAGATCCCTCCTACGACGTGAAGGGGATCGATGCCGCCTT
The DNA here is from genome assembly GCA_028678665.1 of Methanomicrobiales archaeon. Classification (GTDB taxonomy): domain Archaea; phylum Halobacteriota; class Methanomicrobia; order Methanomicrobiales; family JACTUA01; genus JAJRCY01. Next base: position 13,345 of record JAJRDA010000022.1, read on the forward strand.
GAAACTCGTGATCCTTGCGAACACGATCTGGGACCTGGGTGTCACGCTGGACGACGTGGAGATCACCGGGATCGACCTGATCACCCCGGATGCCATCCGGCTTGCCTGCGAGCGGGAGACCACGATCCGGCTCATTGCCGAGGCTATCCCCGAGAAGGGGCTGCTCCGGGTCTCGCCGCGGATCATCCCCCACGGCCACCCGCTGCTGGTGGAGGGGACCCTGAACGCCGTCACGCTGCACACGGACCTGGCCGGCGAACTCACCTTCATCGGGAAGGGTGCGGGGTCGGTGGAGACAGCATCGGCGGTCATCGGCGACCTCCTCTATATCGGGGAGCACCATGCCGGGGCTCATTGAGCGGCGGAAGGAGTACCTGGACCTGATCCGGCGGTTCACGCTGGAGCAGGGTTACTTCACCGTTTCGGACATCGCGGACGAGGCAGGGGTCCCCCGGTCCACCGCCCAGGACTGGATCGCACGCCTGATGGACGAGGGGTGCGTGGTCCAGAAGGAGGGGAAGCGGGGACGGGCGCCGGCCCGGTTCCAGGCGGTGAGCGTCCTGCCCCGGAGTGCCTGCCGCCGGATCTTCACCACCATCGACGGTGACCGGGTGGAGATCTACCACGAGTGCCTCTCCTCTGCCTGCGCTGCGTTCTGCGAGTTCCACCACCGGCAGGCAGGGGGGATCCTTTCCCGGGTCTCACGGGACGGTACCCTGCTGAGGGAGTGCGCCTCCCTGGGGGAGGCGGAGGCAGAGATCGGACTCTACCCCTCCCCGGCCGTGGGCGTGGTCGGCCTGCGGAAGGTGGGTGATGAGATCGTGCAGCGGATCCGCTGCACCGGCGGTCCTGCCTACTCCCTGACCGACATGATGGGGGTGGCTTCCGGTGTGGAGCGCGTGGATCTCCGGAGGGAGGGGGTGCTGGTCGAAGGCGAGGTCACCACCCGGGCGCTCCGGTACGTGGCGATCGGCATTGACGACACCGATTCCCGGGAAGGTGGGGCCACCTTTGCCCTTGCTCTTGCCCTCCTGCAGCAGGTCTCTTCGCTCCCCGGCGTGATTCCCATCGGGCACCACGTGGCCATGCTCTACCCGGACCTCAGGGAGAAGACGGCCGGCAACTCCTGCAGCTTCATCGAGGTGGCGGCAGACCCGGAATCCTGCCAGGTCGTGAGGGACCGTTCCCTCCGGTTCCTCTCGGACGAGGCGCTCTCGCCGGAGTGGGGGCTTGCCGTAAAAACGGGATTCACCGTACCGGAGGAACTTCGGGAATACGGGAACCGGGTGCGCCGGCAGGTGGTCACCCGGAAGGAGGCCAGCGCAGTCGCCGCCCGCTGCGGGATCGATATCGAAGGGGGGAGGGGTGTCATCGGGGCAGTGGCCGCCCTCTCCTTCATCGGCCTGGACACGCCGGTGCTCCTGGATCCCACGCAGGAGATCCGGAGCTGCACAGGCGGGTAACACGGGAGGGCCGGCCGGCACTCACTGTTCCGGAGCGGTGACCCCTCGCGGAGGATTCCATGACAACGGGAGATCCCCTCACACGGCTGAAGGAACATCTCCGGAAGTTCACCGGCTCCACCGCCATTCCTGATATTGCCCGGTACCGCAGGATTCCGGGGGTAAAGGCGGGGCGGTGCATCTTCATCGGGTGCACCGAGCCCATCGCGTGGGAGGATGCACAGGGCGGTAACTTCCTCTGCGAGGGGCATTACCTCACGGTCCGCCGGTGGGTGGAAGAGGCCCGGTCAGCCTACCGGTAACGGGCCGGAGAGCAGGATCCGGTACCCGCAATCAATCAGCAGGTTCGCCATGGCAGGGTAAGGAACCGCTCCACCACCCACTCGTTCCGTACCTCGGGGTGGAAGAGGATCCCGTACAGAGGGAGATCCTGGTGCCGGATGGCCTGGATGCAGCGGTCGGACTCTGCGAGCACCAGGAAGGATTCCGGGGGGACCACCCCGGCCCCGTGGAGTTCATAGGCAGAGAACCGGTCGTGGCCTTCCAGGAGGGGATCGGGACTGGTGCACCGGATCTCCGTCATGCCGATCTCCTGCGAAGGGATGAGTGCCCCCCCGAACGCCAGCGCAACCGCCTGCATGCCGGCGCAGATGCCGAGCACGGGCACCCGGGCCTCCTGGAGCCATGAGAAGGATGCGGGCCGGGCGGCAAAGGCGTTGTCCCGCAGGGGGGTCCCGCAGAGGATGATCCGTTCTGCAGCGGAAAGGTCCGCTCCGGTGAGGCGCAAGTGGTGACGGACCTGCCCCGAAAACCCGTTCCTCCGCACGATGCCTGCCACCGGTTCCACGAACTCGTGGAGAGAGAGGGAGCCCGCCTTACCACAGAGGTCCACGAGGAGGATCATTTCTCCCCCAGCGCCGCCCGTGCGATCCGGTACACTCCCCGGTCATTGCGGAACTCGGGTGTGGCCTCCTGAACGACAATCCGCCTGCGGAAGAAGGGGGCATCCAGGACGAAGGTCTCGTACTCGCCCCCCTCTCCGGTGAGGGTGAGGCGGTGGGTGCGGGCGATCCCCTCCAGTTCCCTGAGGGTCTCCCGATCCATCCCGCGTCCCAGCCAGGATGCATCAAAGGGGCGGGAGAAGACCCCCGCGATCACCACACGGAATCCCCGGGTGATCAGGTCCTGCAGGTACCGGTGGGGATCCGCGTGCCAGAGCGGGTTGAAGCACCAGAGGTCCATGCCGGCACAGATCCGCTGGATCCGGGAGGCCTGGTAGACCGACTGGAGGGCGCCCGAAACAACCCCTTCGATCCCGTGCCGGTCCATGGCGAGCCGGATCGCCTGCCGGAGGTCCCCAAGCTCTGCCTCCTCCCTCCCCTCCGTCTCGCCCTGGACCAGGGGGAGGTCCGCGGCCTCTGCCTGGAGCGGGACCCACCGGATGTTGGGGGTGTGGAACATGTAGCTCTCCTCGTTCCGTGAAACGACGGAGATCAGGCAGGCCACCTCCTCGTGCTGCATCGCCCGCCAGCAGGCATAGGCTGAGTCCTTGCCGCCAGAAAAGAGCACTCCCAGCCTCATGGATGGTCCCCAATTACACTCTCCCCTCCTTATGGATAAGGGCATCCGAACCGGCCACCCGCGGAGGACGCGGACGAAGGTGAGGGATCGCTTATCCTCACTCGCTTTTCAGTTGTCGTGAGGATAATGGTGGGACGCTCCCGGGGGGATCTCGCGGTCCCCCCCCCTGCCGCCTGGGAGCCTCCCTCCCCCGTGAGGATTGTCCGAACTTCGGTTTGGGTGATACAGACAATCTCCTGTTCCAGGAAACCGGCGGGGGGTGCCCACGCGGCGGGGGCGGCGAGCCCCCGAGAGCGTCCCCCCGCCCCTCTCTGATCTCTACCGACATCAGTTGACCATGCAGCGAACTGCCATGAATCTCCGCTTGTCTCCCCCCCGGATCCCCTTTATCATTCCCTCCAGCCCATTCTTTCTCCACACGATACACCCCCCGCATGACA
>JAJRDA010000023.1 GCA_028678665.1 Methanomicrobiales archaeon
AGGAAAAGCGGGTACCCCCACCGGTATACCATTGAACTGGTCGAGTAGACCAGCGGGAAGGCCAGACCACAGGAAACGGGTTCTCCGCTCCTCTTCTTCACCATTCCCCGGGCGAGAAAAAGTATGTACGGGCAGGCCGGCCCTGCCTCATCTCCGGGATTTCCTTGAACGGACCGGCCTCCGCTTCCAGGCTTCCTTTCCCTTCCGCTTCTCTCCACGGGCGATCAGCGCCGAGGTGACCAGGGGGAGGGCGATGGTGGCGTCGCAGAAGCACTGGACCCGCGGGCAGAGCGGATCCTCCTTGCCCCAGCTGATGGCCTCCTCGAAGGTGCAGCCCGAGAGCCCGCCCCAGTGGGGGGCATCGGTGGTGTACTGGATGGCATAGTTGTGCCCGCCCAGCTGGTGCTCGTGGAGCGACGCGATCACCTGGGTCTGCTGGATGAAGTTCTTGGGCACGCCGCCGCCGATATACACGACGCCTGTTTTCTTTGCCTTCTCGACGATGGCCGTGATCTCGTCGGTATCCGCGATCTGGTCCACGTCCACCTCGATCCCCTGCCGCCGGGCGATGACGAGACCGATGCCGATGGAGGAGTCACAGAGGGCCGGGATGAAGACCGGTACCCCGTGCTCCGCACAGGTGGAGGTGAGGGATGAGGCCTCTGGGGCCTCGGAGAGAAGCCGCTTCCCCAGCTGCTCCACGAACTCTCGGGAGGATCCCCGGAACGGGGCGATCTCCCGGGAGAAGGCGGCAATGAACCGGTCCACGTCCCGGAACTCCTCTTCGTAGGCCAGCACATCGTAGATCCGGTCGATCCCCTGTGCGAGGAGCGCCTGGTCGTCCATGTGGTGGTGGCCAAGGTAGTGGCGGACCCCCAGGTGTTCGCAGGCGTCGTGGAAGATGTTTGCCCCCGTGGAGACGATGACATCCACGTAGCGGTGCTCGACCAGCTCCATCAGGCACCGCTGCATCCCTGCCGGGATCATGGCCCCGGAGAGGCCGAGGAGGATCGTGCAGTCCGGGTCCCGGATCATCCGGGACCATATCTCCACGGACTCGCCCAGCCTCCTCCCCTGGAAACCGGTGGAGGCCATGCCGGCCAGCAGGTCGCCCACGTTCGCTGTGGGTGTGACAGGCGTTCGGGGCTTCATGCGCTTCCCACAGTGGTTACCCCGGCCGGTTAATAAGCGTTGAGGGGACGGAATCGGAGGGAAACCCGCTTCAGGGACCAGCGGTGCTCCGCGAGACGAAACGTATCCGGGCCAGCATCCTCTGATGGGATCCGCAACAGACGAATATCCTCTGAAAAAGGGAGAAGTGACTGTCTCCGTGGGAGAGGGATCGGGAGGGGGTGTCGGCCCCCTCCCGTCACCCACCCCCGAGGGGATACCAGGATATCACGGCAGGTTCCGATTGCGGGATATCGGCAGGAACATCCCCGGATTCTGGACTGAGGGTTTTTTATGGTTCCGGGACGCACCTGTGAGAAGCATGAGCCTCATCCCCCGCAAGGACCTGATCCAGGTCTTCGACACCGTTGTCCCGAGCCGGTATGTCTCCCGGTTCCGGAAAGCCTTCATCATCGATCCCGTGATGGGCTACGATGTGGCGATGCGGGGCCGTCTCAGCCACTACGGGGACGCGGAACGCAGGGAGTTCCAGGCGATTCTCAGGGAGATCCGCTCCGAGACCGAGCTCCTGATCGAGGACATCGAGGCCTACTTCATCCACATGGCGGTGAAGCGGACGGCGAAGGTGCCGGGGGACATCGCCGAGGTGGGCGTGTACCGGGGGGGTTCCGCCAAGATCATCTGCCGGGCAAAGGGGGACCGGCCGCTCCACCTCTTCGACACCTTCGAAGGGCTCCCGCGGGTGGACGAGATCGATTCCGTCTGGCCGTTCTACGAGGGGAAGTTCTCGGCGTCCGAGGACCTTGTGCGGGAGTACCTCAGGGACTTCTCCCAGGTCTCCATCTACCGGGGGATCTTCCCTGCAACGGGAATGCCCGTCCAGGACCGCCAGTTCTCTTTCGTGAACCTGGACGTGGACACCCACCGGTCCACCAGGGACTGCCTGGAGTTCTTCTACCCGCGGATGAGCCCGGGCGGGATCATCCTCTCCCACGACTACGTGAACACCCCGGGGGTCCGGAAGGCCTTTGACGAGTTCTTCCTCGAGAAGCCGGAGCCTGTCCTGGAGACCGCGGCGTCCCAGTGCATGGTGGCAAAGGTGTAAGGGGTATCCGCCGGATCCTCTCACCCGTTGTACCCTGTTCTTTCTCTTCCCGCGTGATGGTCCGGAATCACGGGAAAGCACTCCACTTCTCCCTGACATCGTGACGGGAGGGGCCCTGCCCCCTCCCGACCCTTCTCCCGTGAGGATAACAACTTCATCCATTTCTGAGCGCTTCAGGATCGTCCATCCAGAACACCGATGGAATGGTTATCCTCTCCGGGGGGGACGCCCCCGCGGCGGGGGGCGGAGCCCCCCAGGAGCGGTACAGTACCGCTGCACCACTCACACAAAACAGATGTTCTTTTCCAAGTTTCCCGGTAATCCGCAAAAAATGGGTGAAAGTTACTGCCCTGCCGCCTTCCCCACCGGGGGCCGGAGCAGGAACCAGGCGATGACAAGCCCGGCAAGGGCCAGGACGAGGACGTAAGGGAAGACCCCCAGGTAGGACCCGGTGGCGGTCCGGATGAAGCCCGCCAGCTGAGGGCCGGCGATGGCCCCGGCCCCGTAGGCCAGGAAGACCACGCCGTAGCACCGCGGGTAGTCGCAGGTACCGAAGTAGGACGCGGTCGCGGTGGGGGCGATGGCCAGCCATCCTCCCAGGCATCCCCACAGGATCGCAAAGGCCAGGATATAGACCGGGACCGTGGGCACCTGCCACATCAGCAGGGATGCTGCCGCGATGAGAACGAAGGAGATGACGGCGGTGTTCCGGGGGTTCAATCGGTCCGTGAGGGAGCCGAAGACCGGCCGCCCTCCCCCGTTGAAGATAGCGAAGAACCCGACCAGCAGGGTGGCAAGCCCGGTATCAATCCCCACCACCTCGGTGCCCACCGGCTTCGCAATCCCGATGGCCATGAGTCCCGCCAGGCACCCGATGAAGTAGCAGACCCAGAGGGCGTAGAAGGATCGGGTATGGAGCATCTCCGTGCGGGTGTGGTCGCAGGAGACCGCCTCCCCTGGCTTCGGTGCCGGCGGGTTCCACCCCTCCGGTTTCCATCCTGCCGGGGGGAAGACGAGGGGCAGCGCCAGGAGGAACGTGAGCACGATGAAGGCGATACCGAAGACCCGGAACGTGGCCATGACACCCATGGCGGTGATCAGGTAGCCTGCCAGGTTCGCGGTGACGAAGGCCGAGAACCCGAAGCCCAGCAGCACCAGCCCCACGGCCAATCCCCTCCGGTCCGGGAACCACCGCGCCGCAACGGCAACGGGGACCCCGTAGGCGATCCCCACCCCGAGGCCGCCGATGACGCCGTACATCAGGTGGAGCTGCCAGACCGAGGAGACCGTGGAGGCCAGCAGCCACCCGAGGCCGGTCAGGAAGCCGCCGATGATCGTCACCTTCCGGGGCCCGAGGGTCTCGATGTACTTCCCGGTGAGGGGCATTGCGAGCGCAAAGAAGGCGAGGAAGACCGAGAAGGGAAGCAGCACGTCGGTCGCGGTGACGGTCAGCCCCAGATCCTGCGAGAAATAGGCGGTGAGAGGGGCGACAAAGACGGACCAGGAGTAGATGGTTCCCAGGCAGAGGTTGATGACCATGCCGAGCAGCACGAGCACCCACCGGCCTGACTCTGCCTTCATGCCCAGGATCTTCACCGGTTCCATGGATCCACCCCGCTGTTACCGCCCGCCGTCCACCTGCACCCGCGGAGGGCAGCCCTGAACCCCCTTGGATCGTTCATGATTAATCGTTTACATTCTGGTTTATGAACATTGCGATCCGGGTATGGAAGGCGGGTGAGGGCAGGTCCTCATGATCTCCATTCTTTTTGGGAATAATGAGGGGAGGGGGCGCATGGCCCCTCCCGGTCCCACCCCCGCGAGGATAGCCAGACGTTCGGTTGAACCGGCGTGGAAATCCATCCTCAGGGGGGGCGCCCACGCGGCGGGGGGGACCGAGAGGATCCCCCCCTGGAGCGTCCCGGTAGTACATCTCCACGAAGAAACAGCCGCCCTTATCATGTGCCGGGTAAGGCGGCGGAAGGGGGAGATCCCATCCCGGTCCCACCCACGAGCGGATAGTCCCTCCAAGCCGGTATTCTGATGAAGTGAACGAATGAAAAAAAGGATAATCAGAGTCTAGAGCGCCCGGATCAGCGACTCGCGGGTGAGGATCCCCATGAGCCGGCCCTGATCCGTGACCGGGAGCGCCGAGATCTGCTTCTGGAGCATGAGATCCACTGCTTCGGAAATGGGAACGGTCCGCTCGGTGGCGATGACGGGTGCCTTCATGATGTCGCGGACGATCAGGTTCCGGATCCGTTGATCCTGGTACTTGGTGTCCACCACCTCGCGGAAGGCCGCAAGGGATCGGGCCACGTCTGTTTCAGTGACCATGCCGACGATGGAGCCGTTGTCGGTGACCACGAACCGGTGGACCTTCTCGTCCAGCATCCGGCGCCGGAGGTGGACCACCCGTTCCTCTGACTGGATCGTGTAGGCCCGCTCCATCATGCTGTCCATGGTGCCCTGGGGCCGCAGCACCTTCAGGAGATCCCCGTACCCCACCTGCCCCACCAGGCGGTGGTTGGGGTCAAAGACCGCCACCAGCTTGTGGTGCTGGAGGAGGGGCACGAGGATGTCAACAGCCTGGTCGGGATAGACGGAGGTGAAGTTGTCGTCCGCGTAGCTGGCCACGTGGATCTTGGTGGGTGCAATGGCCACGTTCTTCCGGGATCCCAGGACCTCGGCAATGGACCGACGGGAGATGGTGCCGGTCACCTCGCCGTTCGACGTGACCAGCAGGGGATCGATCCCCTCTGCCAGCATCTTCTCCAGTGCCTCGACGATCGTTGCCGACTTGGCGATGGCCACAGGGCGGGCCATGATCTCCTTGACTGTGGTGTTCTTGTTCATTTTGCCACTTCCCGGATGATGTCATCCCTGGTCACGATACCCTTCAGGTCCCTGCCGTCCACCACCACCACCGAGGTGATGTGGTGCTTCCGCATCAGGGCTACCACCTCGGTTATCGGGGCGCCGGGTGCGACGGTAATGACCGGCCGGGACATGATGTCCTCTGCCACCGCGGAGACATCCCTCACGTAGCGGTACTGCTTCCGGCCCCCGCTCTCCTGCCTCCGGAGGACCGTGACATCCTTCTCCGGAACCCCGATGTTCGCATCGGTGTACTCAAAGAATGCGATGTTGGACTCCGTGATGATCCCGGCCAGGGTTCCGTCGTCGTTCACGACCACGATGCGGTCGTTTCGTTGCTGCATCAGGTCGATGATATGGTCCAGGGAGTGGTACCGGTTGGCGGTGACCGCATCCCCCATCATGTCCTTCGCGGTGTGGGGGAGGTGGTTCACGGATTCTGATTTCATGATATCGGATTTGGTGACAATCCCTGCGAGCGCTCCCTTCTCCACCACCGGAAGGCCGCTGATATCCCGGGACAGCATCAGGGCTGCCACGTCCCTGATGGGGGTCTCCGGCGCGACGGATACGGGATCCGGTACCATGAGTACGTGCACCGGGATCCGGTCGATAGGCCTGCGCCGCCACACCGGATCGGTCTGCCGGAGCCGGTAGGCGATATCTTTCTTCGTGATGATGCCGGCGAGCCGGGTCCCTTCCATGATGGGGAGCCGGGAGATCTTGTGCTTCAGCATCAGTTTGCGGGCATGGGCCACCGTGTCCTGCGCGGTCACCACAAAGACCGGTTGTGCCATCACATCGGACGCGATCACAAACCCTCACCTCCGTGAGAATGCCTTGACGAGATCGAATTCCGTGATGAGGCCTACGAGGCGCGCATCCTCAATCACCGGGAGGGATCCCACGTTCTTCTGGAGCATCTCCCGCGCGGCATCGTTGAGGGACCGGCCGGGGCTGATGGTGTGGAGGTCTCCCGAGACGAGCGTCCGGACCGGGAGCGACATCACCTCGGCCACGTCCCCGGTCACCAGCTTCTGGAAGACCTGGCCGGTGCCCAGGTACTTCATCACGTCGGTCGTGGTGATGATGCCCAGGAGCACGTCGTCCTTCACCACGGGGAGGCGCCGGAACCGGTGCCCGATCATCTGGCGGGTGGCGTCCCCGATGGGGCTCTCCGGGGTCGTGACCGTGAGGACCGTGGACATCACCTCCTCGACGCTCGTGGACCTCTTCTCGGTGGTGAGGACCTTCATCACGTCACGCTCGGTGACGATCCCCTCCAGGATCCCCCCCTCCGTGACGATGGGGAGCCCCCCGACCTTCTTCTCCACGATCAGGTCGGCCACCGCCTGGATGCGGGCATCCCCGCTGACGGTCACCACCTGCGTGGTCATAATCTCCCGGACCGACTCGTTGATGGCGGCCAGCAGGTTCCCCGCGTGCTTCTTCTGGACCAGGTTGTACCGGCTGCCTCCGCCCATCAGGTCCATGATGTCCCCTGCGGTGACGATCCCGAGGAGCTTGCGGGTCCCCGCATCGGTAACCGGGAGCCTCCGGAACCCGCATTCAGTCATCTTCTCGATGGCCGCCATGATCGTCCCGGTGGGAGGGACCGATACCACCGACCGGGTGGCAATGGCCATCACCTCCCCCTCGCGCGGGGCGATCCGGGACTCGAAACTGACCGGCCCCCGGTCAAACTTTCCGGGCATCTTCAGCAGCCGGTCTCCCTGCTTGGTGATACGGTTCTCGCGGTTCATGGTCCGATCCCTCACTTCTCCCTGCCGTGCAAAACAAGCCCCTTGAGTACATCGTGCCGGTCAATAATCCCTACCAGATGCCCACCGTCCAACACCGGCATCCGGGAAATGTCGTGCTTCACCAGCCGCTCGGCGGCAGCCGACGCCCGTTCCTGAGGTGCGGCGGTGATCACCTGGGTGGTCATGACCTCCTCAATGGGAATGGTGTCGGCCTGGCTGAGTGCCTTCCGGACCCGGCCGGCATTGAGAAGATCCCTGCGGGACACGATCCCGGAAAGCTTCTTCTTCCGCAGGACAGGGAATGCGGTAAAACCGCTCTCCATGATCAGGCCGTGGATCTGGGTGACGGGATCCCCCGCGTCGCAGGTCACCACCGTCCGGGTCATGTGGTCGGCGACTGTCCCCCTGATCTCGTTCCGGGTGATCAGGATGGGGAAGATCTCGGAAAGGAGTACTCCCCCCATCACGATCCCATCAGGGCCCACCACGGCCGCGCTGTCCGTGTTTGCCTCCCGGATCACCCGGGCCACCTGCTCCAGCGAGTCATCAGGCCCGACCCGGGGGGCGTCCTTCAGGTATCCCTCCACCGTGACATTGGACCGCGTGTCCGTGATCCGGAGGGCATCTGTCAGGTCGATATAGCCCACGAGCTTTTTCCTGGCATCGTGAACGTACACTTCCCGGTACTCGTCGTCCCGGAGGATCTTCCGGGCCCTGGTCATATGATCAGTGAGTAACAGTCCGGGAATCTGGATCATCACGTCCCGGGCAGTCCTCATGTGAGGCGGTCCTCCTCTCGGCACGAGGGGCAGAGCATCACGTCTTCGACGCGGCGCAGGTCGTCGGACATCTTGCCGCAGCGCCCGCAGACGCCCATCTCCACCATGTCTTCCCGGTTCACGGCGATCATCTCTGCCATGATCTCGTTCATCTCGCTCGACACGCTGAGGATGTCCCGCACAGTGACGATCCCGACCACCTTCTTCTTCTCCACGACCGGCAGTCTCCGCACGCTCTTCTTCACCATCAGCTGCGCGGCGTCCCCCACGGTCTTATCCGCGTTGATGGTGATGAGCGGCGTGGACATCACCTCATGTACCTTCACGCTTCCCGGCTTCAGGTCCTTCGCGACCACCTTCCAGGCAAAGTCCTCTTCGGTGACGATGCCGATGGGAAGGTTCTTGCGGAGCACGATGCAGCTGCCCACCTTCTCCCGTCGCATGACGGCGGCAGCTTCGGCCACCGATGCCTCGGAGTCGATGGTGGTGGGAGGGGTGCGCATGACCTCTCTCAGGGGAACGCGTGTTTCAAATCTCATGGTGTGTCACCCGATACCCGGTGCCCCCTTTTCCCTGCAGGGGGATGGGGCAGGCCGGGGCCGGAAAATTTTGCCATTCCTACTATGTCAAGGGGGTATAAAAGAATTCTTCCGGCGGGGGGGAAAAAGAAAGGGAAATCTCCCGAGAAACCGGTAGGGCGCGGGACATAAGCATTAATATCGGACGGAGTGGATTTTGTACAGCGCAACCTCTTGCGCTGCATGGGGAGAACGGATGAGTTTCCTAATAAAGACAAAGAAGAAGCTCTCGCGGTTTTTAAAGGTCTTCTTCAGGAAGCGGAGGGCGAGAATCGGCATCTACGGCCCCCCGAACGCAGGCAAGACAACGCTCGCGAACCGGATCGTCCGGGACTGGACCGGCGATGCCATGGGACCGGTGAGCGAGATCCCGCACGAAACCCGGAGGGCCCGCCGGAAGGAGAATATCACTATCACCGGCATGAACGGGAACTCCGTCGACATCGATATCGTCGACACGCCGGGGGTCACCACCAAGATTGACTACAAGGAGTTCATGGAGTACGGCCTGGAGAAGGACGAGGCCGTGAAGAGGGCTCGGGAGGCCACGGAGGGCGTGGCCGAGGCCATGCACTGGCTCCGGGAGGACATCGATGGGGTGATCTACATGCTGGATTCCACGCTGGATCCCTTCCTGCAGGTAAATATCATGATGGTTGGGATCATCGAAAGCCGGAAGCTCCCTGTGATCATCGTGGCCAACAAGATCGACCTCCCCGACGCGTCCCCCGGCAGGATCAAATCCGCCTTCCCCCAGCACCCGGTGGTTCCCATCTCCAGCCTGGAGGGGTCCAATGTGGAGCAGCTCTACGAACAGATGGCCGATTACTTCGGGTGAGGGACCATGATGCAGGGTATCCAGATCGACCTCATCTCCGAAGAGAGGCTCTCCAGCCTGACCTCCATGGAGAAGATCCGCCTCATCCTGGATGACGTGAAGCAGGGCAATATCGTGGTCCTGGAGAAGGGCCTGGCCCCGGAGGAGGCCTCCCGCCTCATCGAGGTGACCATGATGGAGATCTCCCCGGATGGGTTCTCCGGTATCGAGATGGAGACCTACCCGGCAAAGGAGGGGGGGGCGGGCCTCGCCGGCCTCCTCTCCCGGATCTCGGGGAAGCGTCCCGGCTCCCGCCTCACTGTCATCGGCCCGGCCAACCAGATCCGGATGCTCCGGAAGGACAAGGATCTCATCAGCGCATGGGTCTCTTCCAGGTGAAGGGATGCCCCACAAGTGCACCAAGTGCGGCAGGGAGTTCGAGGACGGGTCCACGGAGATCCTGAAGGGGTGCCCCAGCTGCGGGGGCAAGAAGTTCCTCTACGTCCGGCCCGATGAACGCCACCAGGACGTGCTGGAAGAGAAGTCCATCTCGCAGATCGCCGAGGAGACCAAGCAGGAGGTGCTGGAGGTGGCCCCCCCCTTGGCAGGGAGCGGGACAGAGGTGCACAAAAGGGTGGAGTCCATCCGGATCGTGGGGCCGGGCTCCTACGAGCTGAACCTGGAGAAGATGGCCGAGACCGGTGAAGTGGTCATCGGGATTGGCAAGGAAGGGAAGTATGCCGTGGACATCGTGTCCATGGTGAAACCCGTGAAAAAACCGAAGAAGAAGACGAAGGGGAAGAAGAAGGAGAAGGGCAAGGGGAAGGGCTGAGGGCGTTCCCCTCTTCTGTTCTCTCGTGATACATTCTATCAGGGGGAGATACCGATCACTCGGGGCTATCCTCTCAGGGGTGGGACCGGGAGGGGGCGCTGCCCCCTCCCGTCCGCCCTCCCCCGGTGAGGATGGGTGGATTTTACCTCTTCTCCATTGATATCGCTGCGCATACATTGTTAAGAGGATACGACCAATGGTATCCCGCTGGAGCACCGTGGTGTGGTGACGTGACCGAGAAGATTCACTGGGCAGATGTCTGTGCAGGGGAGGTGCCCGGGGACATGGTGCACCGGGTGGCCACCGGGATCACCCCTTCCGGCCCGATCCATATCGGCAACATGCGGGAGGTGCTGACCGGTGACATGGTGTATAAAGCGCTCCGGGACCGGGGAGTGCAGGCCGAGCTCCTCTACGTGGCCGATGACTTTGATCCGCTGCGGAAGGTGTACCCGTTTCTCCCGGAGAGCTACGCGGAGTACGTGGGCCAGCCCATCTCCGACATCCCCTGCCCGTGCGGGGAGCACGAGAGCTATGCTGCCCACTTCCTGGCCCCGTTCCTCTCGGCACTGAAGGAGCTTGATATCGCACCGCGGGTGGTCTTCGCCCGCAAGGAATACCGGGCCGGTGCCTACACCCGCGAGATCGCCGCTGCGCTGCTCCACACCGCCGAGATCCGGCGGATCCTGGAGCGGGTATCGGGCAGGACCATGCCCGCGGACTGGTCGCCCTTTTACCCGGTCTGCAGCGTCTGTAAAAAGATCAGCCAGGCCCGGATCCTGGATCACCACGAGGCCAGCCACACAGTCCGGTACCGCTGTTCCTGCGGGAACGAGGGCACCGCCGACTACGCGAAGGGGGAGGGGAAGCTGGTCTGGCGGGTGGACTGGCCCATGCGGTGGGCCCACTTCGGGATTACGATTGAACCGTTCGGGAAGGACCATGCGACGGCCGGGGGATCGTTTGACACGGGGAAGGAGATCGTGCGGAAAGTGTACCACCGCGATCCCCCCCACCCGGTGGTGTACGAGTGGATCAGCCTGAAAGGCAGGGGTGCCATGCACTCCTCCAAGGGGGTCGTCGTCACCATCAACGAGATGCTGGAGATCGTGCCCCCCGACGTCCTCCGCTACCTGATCGCCCGGTCCAAGCCGGAGAAGGCCATCGACTTTGATCCGGGGATGGGGCTCACCTCCCTGATCGACGAGTACGACCGGGTCTCCCACGAGGGCAACAGCCGGGAGTTCCAGCTCTCCCGGATCGCATCGGTGCCCACCCGGATCCCCTTCCGGCACATGGTGACCGTGGTCCAGATCGCCAGGGACGACCGGGGGGTCTTCCAGTGCCTGGCCCGGAGCGGGTATGACATCTCCCCTGCAGAGAACGTCCTGGCCCAGGCAGGGAGGGTGCGGGCATGGCTCCGGAAGTACGCCCCGGACCAGGTGAAGTTCGCGGTGAAGGACCAGCTCCCGGCGCGGATGAAGGAGGTCCCCCGGAAGGACCTGGAGGCCCTGCGCAGTTACACGGAGTTCCTGGAACGGATGGACGGGTGGGGGGCCGAGGCGATCCACAACGGCGTGTACGAGGTGGCGAAGGCCGTGGGGGTGGACCCGAAGGTGATCTTCGAGGCGGTGTACCTGGCGTTCCTGGGACAGCACCGGGGGCCCCGTCTCGGCTGGTTCCTGGAGGCCCTGGGGCG
Source organism: Methanomicrobiales archaeon (assembly GCA_028678665.1). Taxonomy (GTDB): domain Archaea; phylum Halobacteriota; class Methanomicrobia; order Methanomicrobiales; family JACTUA01; genus JAJRCY01. The sequence continues at coordinate 11,582 of JAJRDA010000023.1, forward strand.
GGAGCCGGTCCTGCACCGGCTCCGCGAGGCGGGTTTTCTCTGTGTATAACCGCGGGTGCGAACTCTGCCACCAGGGTGCGAAGATGGTTGTCTTCGTGACCGGGAGGTGCCACCGGGGCTGCTGGTACTGCCCCATCTCCGCCGACCGTAGCGGGGGGGACGCCATCTTTGCCAACGACCGGAGGGTGGAGCGGGAGGAGGAGATTTTGATGGAAGGCGAGACGATGTCGGCCCTCGGGTCCAGCATCACCGGCGGGGAGCCGCTCCTGGTCCTGGACCGGGTGGTCCGGATCTGCGGGATGCTGAAGGAGCATTTCGGCAGGGACCACCACATCCATCTCTATACCGGCATGGCCACGGGGCCGGAGACCCTCTCTGCCCTTCGGGGCGTGGTGGACGAGATCCGCATGCACCCGCCGGAGGATCACTGGCCCTCCATCCTTGGGAGCCCCTTCCTCCGTTCCGTGGATACGGCCCGGGAGATGGGCTTTACCGCCGGTTTCGAGGTGCCCTCCCTCCCCGGCATGGACCGGCTGGCGCCAGCCCTCCCGCACCTGGATTTCCTGAACGTGAACGAGCTGGAATGGGGCGATATCTCGGCCGCGGAGATGCGCCGGCGCGGCTATGTCCCTTCTGATGCACTCCACAACGCGGTGCGGGGAGCACACACGTGGGCCCAGGCGATCCGGAAGCAGCCAAAGGTCCACTGGTGCACCTCGGCCTCCAAGGACGGGATCCAGCTCCGTGAACGGCTGAAGCGGATTGCCCGGAACACCGCCCGGCCCTTTGACGAGATCACGGAGGATGGAACCGTGATCTACGGTGTCGTGGAGGGTGCCCCCGCCGCCGCGGGGAGCCTCTCCCCGGGACGGTTCGCGTCCGTGGACGACCGGCTGGAGTGCTCCCCGCGGGAGCTCCGCCGGATCCACCGGCGCATCCCCGGGAAAAAGTATATCGTGGAGCGGTACCCCAACGGGGGTGTGGTGGTGGAGGTGACCCCCCTGTGACGCTCCGGGACACCATCGACGGCCTCTACGAGCGGTACCTCCGGATGCAGATCCGCCACGTCCCCCTCCACATCGCCATCATCCAGGACGGGAACCGCCGCTATGCCCGGGACCACGGGATCCAGACACGTGACGGTCACCGTGCAGGTGCGGACACCACCGAGCGGATGCTGGACTGGGCCCGGGAGGCGGGGGTGAAGTACATCACCCTCTACTCTTTCTCCACCGAGAATTTCCGGCGGACGGACGAGGAGATCTCCCACCTCTTCGCCCTCTTCAAGGAGAAGTTCACCCGTGTCACCGGTGACGAGCGGGTCCACCGCTACCAGATCCGGGTCCGGATCTTCGGGGACCGCACGATGCTCCCCCCTGATCTCCTGGAGCGGGTGGAGGCGGCGGAGGAGGCGACCCGCCACTACCGGGACTTTTTCCTGAACATCGCGCTCGCGTACGGTGGGCGGAATGAGATCGTCTGCGCTGCCCGCTCCCTGCTCCAGCAGGTAGGCGAGGGCAGGATCTCCCCCGATGCCATCGACCCGGCGATGGTGGAGAAGCACCTGTATTCCGGAGAGCACCTCCCGCCCGTGGACCTGATCGTCCGGACCGGGAACGAGCAGCGGACCTCCAACTTCCTGCCGTGGCTTGCGAATGGCATGGAGAGCACGGTCTACTTCGCTGCCCCCTACTGGCCATCCTTCCGGAGGATCGATTTTCTCCGGGCTATCCGGGTCTACGACCAGCGGATGCGCCTTTCGGCAGGAGAACGGGCGGTTTTGCCCCTGTCCCGGTGACCCGGCCATCCTGCATCGTGGATTGTTGGGGTCCGGGGATATCCCAAAAAACCTCAGATCTGACTATCCTCACCGGGGGTGGGACCGGGAGGGGACTCCGCCCCCTCCCGTCGCCCTCCCCCGATGAGGATATTCTCCCATGCCTGTGTTACCTCTGCACTCCTCCTCACGGCTTTCCCGCTCGCCGGGGCCACCCCGGTTCGCGGGTAGTGTCCTGCTCACCGGGTCTCTCCCGTTACGTCCCGAACCGCCGCTTCCGGGACTGGTAGTCCCGCAGGGCCCGCAGGAAGTCCACCCGGCGGAACCACTGCCAGTTCACGTCGGAGAAGAAGAGTTCCGAGTAGACCGACTGCCAGATGAGGAAGTCGGTCAGGTGGGACTGGCCGGTCTTTATCACCAGGTCCGGGGCGTACCGGAACGTCAGGTACCGGTCAAAGAGCCCCTCATCCACGTCGCCGGCCGCGACACCGTCCCGGGCCATCTGCCTTATGCAGGCCGCGATCTCCTCGCGGCCGGAGCTGCCGATGGCCACCGTAACCCGGGCCCCGCTCCCCATCACCTCCTCCCGGTTCCTGGCATGGAGGTGGAGCTCGCCGATATCGGCGACCCGGCAGATGAAGGGGAGGAAGGGATCGATCCGCGCGGGGTCCTCCGTGCTGATGTGGAACGTGATCCCGGTGATCCCCATCCCCAGGCACCAGCCGGTCACCTCGGCCAGCTTCTCCGGGGCGTCCCGCATGTCCTGCTCGGTGATCATGAAGCAGAGGTGCTCGGGGAGCACCGAGAGGTGCCGGGCCAGCCACCGTTCGTACAGCCAGTAGATCATCGGGCCCACTCCAGGAGCGGTTCTGCGTCCCATGTGTTGAGCAGGTCGCCCGGTGCGCACCAGCCCCGCCGTGCCAGGACCACTCCGTACCGTACGTGGTCCAGTTCCTCGGCGGTGTGGGCATCAGTGCCGATGGCCAGCTTCACCCCCGCTTCCTGTGCCTGCCGGATGGGGGCGTCGTCCAGGTCCATCCGCAAAGGCGAGGCATTGATCTCGAGGGCTGTTCCCGTATCGGCCGCTGCATCGATGATCCGGTCCAGGTCCAGGGCAGCGGCCTCCCGGCTCCCCAGCAGCCGGCCGGTGGGGTGCCCGATAACGTCGACATGATCCGAGGCCATGGCCGAGAGGATCCGCCGGGTCATCACGTCCTTCTCCTGCCGGAAGGCCGAGTGGATCGAGGCGACCACCAGGTCCAGGTCAGCGAGCACGGTCGCGGGGAGCGAGAGGGTGCCATCGGCCAGGATGTCCACCTCGATCCCGTGGAGGAGCCGGCAGGGGGATGTCTGGTTCACCTGCACGATCTCCCGTGCCTGGGCCGCGATCCGTTCCGGGTCCAGCCCGTGGGTGATCCCCAGGGAGGCGGAGTGGTCCGAGACCAGCAGGTACCGGTATCCCCGGGCCGCGCCGGCCCGGGCCAGGTCCGGGAGGGTGAGGGTGCCGTCGGTGGCCGCCGTGTGGACATGGAGGTCGCCCCGGATATCGGCCGCCGTGACCAGCGGGGGGAGCCGGTGGGCCTGTGCCCGGGCGATCTCCCCGCGATCCTCCCGGAGCTCGGGCGGGATCCAGTCCATCCCCAGGAAGGTGAAGATCGATTCCTCGTCAGGGAACTCCCGGAGCCCCCCCGCCTTCCGGTCCTCCAGGCCGTACTCATTGAGGCGCATCCCTTTCCCGATGGCGATCTCCCGGAGCCGGATGTTGAACTCCTTGGAGCCGGTCAGGTACAGGAGCATGGACCCGAACTGGCGGGGCGGGGTGAACCGGATATCCACCCGGTGGGTACCCAGCCGGACGGAGGTCTTCCGGTCACCCTCGTCGATCATCTCGTCCGCGATCCCCCGGAGCCTGGCATTCACCTGCGGGGGGGGCTCCCGGGAGACGATATCGATGTCCCCGACGGTGGACCGGCCCCGGCGGAACGAACCGGCCACCTCAAAGGTACCGGGGGTGAGGGCAGCCGAGACCCGGGCCACCACCGCCTCGGCCTCGGCCCGGTTCAATCGGGTGGCCTGGCTCCGGTACCGTGCAATGGACTGGAGGAATTCCTGCTCCTTCTTCTCCCCGAACCCCCGGATGGCCCGGATGCGCCGGCCCCTCGCAGCCTTCTCCATCTCCGCAACGGAGGTGATCCCTGCCTTCATCCAGAGGGTGTGGACCGTCTTCGGCCCCACGCCTTCCAGGTCCAGGAGCTCGATCAGGCCAGGGGGTACCTCTGCCTTCAGGGCCTCCAGCTCCGGGTGCGTGCCGGTGGCAACGAGGGACTGGATCTTCTCGGCCAGGCCCTTCCCGATCCCCGGGATCGCGACCAGCTCCTCCAGGGTCAGGTCAGCCACATCCCCGGCAAGGCGGCTGATCTCCTCCGCGGCCCGGTAGTAGGCCCGGATCTTGAACCCGTCCTTCCCCGTGATCTCCAGGAGCTGGCCGAAGAGCGTCAGGGCGTCCGCCACCGCGGCGTTGGAGGCTTCCATCGCATACCTGTGGGACCTTCGGGGTCATTAAACCGGTGAGGTGATCTTCGGCAAGGTCAGGATAGCCCCCGGCGGTTTCTTGGAGGATGAATTTCCCTTACGGTTCCGGAACCGAAGGGCCACCTCTCCTCACGGGGGTGGGACCGGGAGGGGGTCTCCCCCTCCCGCTGAGGCTCCCGGGAAACCTCCTGTTGCTCTTGCCAGAAACACATATCTGGGTACCTATGACTGCGGACGAGTTCTACCGGGACGCTCCAGGGGCGTAGCCCCCGGGAGCGTCTCACCAGCAGTCGTGGTTCTCAATCCGCTGAAAGGAGAAAGATCGGAGCAATGA